>JAUXWH010000079.1 GCA_030681365.1 Bradyrhizobium sp. | reverse complement strand
CGAGGACGGATCGATATCGATGTGGATCTTCTTGGAGTTCGGCGAGAACGCGTCGGTGCGCCCGGTGATGCGGTCGTCGAAGCGCGCGCCGACGCACAGCATGACGTCGCAATCATGCATCGCCATGGTGGCTGCGTAAGTGCCGTGCATGCCGAGCATGCCGAGCCTGTGCTTGCCCGAGGCCGGATAGGCGCCGAGCCCCATCAGCGTCGAGGTGATTGGAAAACCGGTGGCTTCAACCAGCTCGCGCAGCAGCCTGGAGGCTTCGAGGCCGGAATTGACCACGCCGCCGCCGCTGTAGATCACCGGGCGTTTGGCGGACGCCAGCAGCGCCACCGCCTTGCGGATCTGCGCGGCGTCGCCCTTCAGGCGCGGCGTATAGGACAGATGAACGTCGGATTTGCGCGGCGGATGATAGGTGCCGGTCGCGAACTGCACGTCCTTGGGCACGTCGACCACGACCGGGCCGGGGCGGCCGGAGCTCGCGACATAGAACGCCTCATGCAGCACCTTGGCCAGATCGTTGACGTCGCGCACCAGCCAGTTGTGCTTGGTGCAGGGCCGGGTGATGCCGACGGTGTCGCATTCCTGGAACGCGTCGTTACCGATCAGATGGGTCGGCACCTGTCCGGTGATGCACACCAGCGGGATCGAATCCATCAGCGCGTCGGCCAGCGGGGTCACCATGTTGGTGGCGCCCGGCCCCGAGGTGACCAGCACCACGCCCGGCTTGCCGGTGGAGCGCGCATAGCCTTCGGCGGCATGGCCGGCGCCCTGCTCGTGCCGCACCAGGATGTGCTCGACGTCGCTCTGCTGGAACAGCTCGTCATAGATCGGAAGCACCGCGCCGCCGGGATAGCCGAAGATATGCTCGACCCCATGATCGATCAGCGCGCGGACGATCATGGCTGCGCCGGTCATCTGGTTCGGATCGTGGCTGGTGTCGCTCATGGTTTGCTCCGGATGCGCTGTGGTCAGCGGCTTCGTCAGTTGGCTGTTTGGAAAATAAAAAGGGGCCCAAGAGGCCCCATGCACACCGCCCGTATGTGGGATGGCCTCAGCCACCCCCGGCGGTGCGCCAGGGTACGACGACGATAAGGAGTTTGGTAATAATGTTACGCATTTGATCGCCCAGACTTCCCAAAGGTTGCGCGGAACATACTGTCCAAGCCTGAAAAGTCAAGCCACGGGCGGCAATAAGCGCAGAAATAGAGCTTAGCGGGGTTTTTCGCGTCCGGCGAGCGCAATTTGCTGGTTCCAGCCATGCGCGGACGGTGCCCCAACGTCATTGCGAGCGAAGCGAAGCAATCCAGCTTGCGGCAAACAAGAAAGCTGGATTGCTTCGTCGCTTACGCTCCTCGCAATGACGGCTTAAGCGCCTGTGGGCGCGCTTCGAAGCCACTCCCGCGCCGCCTCAGGCTTTACCCATTCGAATTCCGGCAGTTGATGCCGGAACCAGGTGAACTGGCGCTTGGCGTAATGCCTGGTATCGGCGCGACCAATCTCGGCTGCTTGCTCCCGGGTGAGTTCGCCGCGCAAATACCGGATCAACGCGGGCACGCCATGCGCCTTCATCGCCGGCAGCAGCGGATCGAGTTTTCGCGATGCCAGCGCCTCGACCTCGTCAAGCGCGCCGGCTGCAAGCATCATATCGAAACGCGCGTCGATCCGCGCATAGAGCTGGTCGCGGTCGGGGCTAAGAAACAGCGCGCGGAACGTGTCCGGCGGCAATAGCGGCGGCAGGCCGTCGCGGTGCCATGATGTCAGCGAGCGCGAGGTCGCCTCGATCACCTCGAGCGCGCGGGCGATGCGGCTGCGATCACGCGGCTTCAGGCGCTCGGCGGAGGCGGGATCGCGCCGCGCCAGTTCGCTGTGCAGCGCCTCGACGCCATCGCGCTCCAGCCGCGCGCGCACGGCTTCCCGGATCTCGGCCGGGATCGGCGGCACCGCCGACAGGCCCCGCGTCAGCGCCTTGAAATATAGCCCGGAGCCGCCGGCGAAAATCGGCAGGCGGTTTTGCGCGCGGACTTCCGCCAGCACCTTGGCGGCATCGGCCACCCAGTTGCCGGCGGAAAAGTTCACCGCGGCGTCGACATGGCCATAGAGCCGGTGCGGCACCCGCGCTTCCTCTTCCTGCGTCGGCCGCGCCGTCAGCACGCGCAGGTCGCGATAGACCTGCATGGAATCGGCATTGATGACGACGCCGCCGGTTTTTTCCGCTAGCTCCAGCGCGAGCGCCGACTTGCCGCTGGCGGTCGGCCCTGCGATAAGCACCGCCTTGTCATTTTCCACGTGTGAAGCCACCCGGATGTCTCTCGTCGCCACGCTCATCTGCAACCCCGCCGACCCCGCGCTCGATAGCACGGTGGTGGACGGCGCGCGCGCCATTCTGCCCTCGGCCGGTGCCGCGCAATGGCTGTTCGACGAAGTGGCGGTCGACATCCCCTTCGAAGGCAGCCACGACGATATCGGCGCCGCCGTCACCCGCCTGCGCGAGGCGCGCGGCGATTTGCCGGTCGACATCGTGGTGCAGCCCCGGGCGTTCAGGCGCAAGAAGCTTTTTCTGGCCGACATGGATTCCACCATGATCGGGCAGGAATGCATCGACGAACTGGCGGAATTCGCCGGCCTCAAGGCGCATGTCGCCGGGATCACCGAGCGGGCGATGCGCGGCGAAATCGAGTTCGAGCCGGCGCTGCGCGAGCGCGTCGCGCTCTTGAAGGGCTTGCCCGTCGGCGTGGTCGACGAGGTGCTGAAAACGCGCATCACGGCGACGCCGGGCGGCCGCGAGCTGGTCATGACCATGCGCGCCCATGGCGCCTGGACCTGCCTGATCTCGGGCGGCTTCACCATGTTCACCCATGCCGTGGCCGAGCGCATCGGATTTCAGGAAAACCGCGCCAACGAACTGCTGACCGGGGACGGAAAACTGACCGGCGAAGTCCGCGAGCCGATTCTGGGCCGTGCCGCCAAACTGGCGACCCTGATCGAGCTGCGCGAAGCCTTCGATCTCGACGAGATCGACACGCTGGTGACCGGCGACGGCGCCAATGATCTCGGCATGATCCAGTCTGCAGGCCTCGGCGTCGCCTACCACGCCAAGCCGGCGGTGGCGGCGGCGGCGGCCGCACGGATCGACCACGGCGATCTCACGGCGCTGCTGTATGTGCAGGGCTATCGGCGGGATGAGTTTGTAACGGCGTAAAAAGTATTTCCCGCCGTGAGCATACCGATACGCACCTCGACGATGCCGCTGGGCGATGCCACCGACGGCGTCCCTCGTGCCCGCACCGGAGCACGAAGCACTTAATTGCTTGTTGATCACGGCCCCCTCACCCAGTTTTGCTCCATGCAACGCATGGAGATTCAGGTGAGCCAGCTCAACGCACGATTCGCTATCGCCGCCGGCACCGTCGGCGATCCGCTGCCGGAGATCGAGACCGCCTATCGGCGGATCGAGGCCGAGCGCGACCGGAATTGCTGGATTTACGTGCGACCGATCGCGGAGACGCTGGATCATTGCCGCGCCCTGATGGCGCGCGCCGACGCCGGCGAAACCTTTCCCCTGCTCGGCGTCCTGTTCGGCGTCAAGGACAACATCGATGTGGCGGATATGCCGACCACCGCGGCCTGCCCTGCCTTCAGCTATATGCCGGCGCGCTCCGCCCGCAGCGTCGAGCGCCTGACCGCCGCCGGCGCCATCTGCATCGGCAAGACCAATCTCGACCAGCTAGCCACCGGCCTCTCCGGCACGCGCTCGCCCCACGGGGCCTGCGCGACCGTCGCCGACCCGCGCTACATTTCGGGCGGATCCAGTTCCGGCTCGGCAGTCGCGGTCGCGGCCGGGCACGTCGCGTTCGCGCTCGGCACCGACACCGGAGGCTCGGGCCGCATTCCCGCCGGCTTCAACGACATCGTCGGCATCAAGCCGACCGTCGGACTGGTGTCGTCGCGCGGACTGGTGCCGAACTGCCCGACGCTGGATTGCGTCTCGATCTTCTGCAACACGGTGCAGGATGGCGCCGATATCCTCGACATCATCGAGGGGTTTGACCCCGAGGATTGCTATAGCCGCCCCGCGCCCGCATCGGTCAGGCCGCCTGACATCGGCCCGTTCAGGTTCGGCCGCCTTGGAGGCAAGGACCTCGAATTTTTCGGCATGCCCGAATGCGGCACGCTGTATGAGCAGGCCTGCGACAGATTTTCCGCTCAGGGCGGCACCGCGGTCGAGATCGATTTCGCGCCGTTTGCCGAGGCCGGCAGGATGATGTTCGCAGGTCCCTGGCTCGCGGAACGACGGGCCGCGATCGCCGCCTTGATGGAGATCGAGACCGACGCCGTTCTCGATGTCACCAAATCCGTGCTCCGGCCTGCCGAAAAATATACGGCGATGGACGCCTTCACCGCCTTTCACAGGTTGTTGCGGCTACGCCGTCAGGTTCAGCCCATCATGGGGGGCATCGATGCCTTGGTTGTCCCCACGGCGCCCCGCCCGTTCCTGCTCGACGACATGCAGCGCGATCCGATCACGCTCAACAATCGCCTCGGGCACTATTCCTATTTCGCCAACCTGCTGGACCTTTGCGCGGTGGCGATCCCGAGCGGCGTGCTGCCGAACGGCATTCCGATGGGGGTGACATTGCTGGCGCCGGCATGGGCCGACCGGGCACTGATCGCGCTGGCCCGGCGACTCGAAGTCGGCGCCACCAGCCCCCCGTTCGCATTGACGTCGCGCGCGCCCCGCTCCCGCGGACCTGACGGATGCCTAGACTAGACCAGTTCGATATCCAGCGCCGGCATGTTCAGGATCGAGATCAGGCCCTTGTTATAGCGTATGACGCCGCGCTGCTGCATGCGCGCGAGCTGAACCGTGACCCATTGCCGGGTCGAGCCGATCAGATTGGCCAGATCGCCATGGGTGAACGGCACCGCGATGGTGGTTTCCCGGCCGTTGCGAATGCCGTGAATCCTCGACAGGAAAATCAGCAGGCGATGCAGCCGCTCGGTCACGGACCGCGTTCCCAGCATCTGCGCCATCGCCGAATAGCAGCGCGCCTTGAAGGCGAGCGCGTCGAGCAGCGCCACCGCGATAGTGGCCGATTCGAGCGCGAGCTTTCGCAAGGCCGGACCGGGGAGAAACGTCAGCTCGCTGTGCTCGACCGCCACCGACGACCACATGTGCGGTCCCGCGCCAAACAGATCGGGACCGCCGACGAAGTTGCCGGAGAACCAGTAAGCCAGCGTCACCTCGCGCCCCAAAGGGGCGACGTAGTAGCTTCGGATCCGGCCGGAGTGGATCAGGTAAATTCCGGTCTGGCCATCGCCCTGGCGCCAGACGAACTGGCCGCTTTCCAGCACCTTGTCGCGGCCTATCATGCGCAGGCGGCGCCGGTCGGCCTCGCCCAGTTCGTCGAGCAGGCCGGGTAGCGGACGGACAAGACTTTCCGACTCCGCCAGCATGATGCCGGCCGCCGCTGACACAGTTGCTGCTTCCATCGCGTTCTCCTTGCACCGAACAAGTCGATTCAAGACTCGTGCCAAGGAGAGACGATCCGGTCGAACCGGCTGCGCATAAAACGAGCGGGGATTTCGAAGATGCAGGAGAGCGCGGCAAAGCCGGGGCCGGAGGCCACCGCGATCCGCCGTCAGCCCGCGCTCGACTGATCGAAGGCGCGACGGCCTTCGGTCCGGATCAGGTCGAGGCAATCCTTCTTCAGTGCAATGTAGGCCGGATCGAGCATGATGGCGTTGGACCGGGGCCGCGGCAGATTGACGCCGAGATCACGCAGGACGCGCCCGGGACCCGCGCTCATGATCAGGACGCGGTCCGCCAGCAGGATGGCTTCGTCGAGGTCGTGGGTGACGAACACGACCGTGGCATCGATCCGCTCGCGCAATTCGAGCAGATTGTCCTGCATCACGCTGCGGGTTTGCGCGTCGAGCGCCCCGAACGGCTCGTCCATCAAGAGCACGCGCGGTTGGTTCGCCAGCGCCCGCGCAATCGCGACACGCTGCTGCATGCCGCCCGAAAGCGTGTGCGGATAGGCGTCGGCAAAGCGGCCGAGGCCGATCATCTCGATCAGGCCATCGGCGATGGCACGAGCTTCGCCGCGCGATTTTCCGAGCATGCGCGGGCCATGGGCGATATTCCTGCGAACCGATTTCCAGGGAAACAGATGCGGCTGCTGGAACACCATGCCCACGTCGGGCCGCGGGCGTTGCATCAACCTGCCGTTCACCGTCACCTCGCCGCTGTAGGGCACCTCCAGTCCCGCGATGGTGTTGAGCACCGTCGACTTGCCGCAGCCCGACGGCCCCACAATGCAGACGAACTCGCCCCTGTTGACGCTGAACGTCACGCGATCGACCGCGATGACCTGGCCCTGCGCCGTATCGAACACGATACTCAGATCAGACACCCGGATGATGGTCTCGGCTTCACCCGCAGCTGCCGCGGCCGGCGGCAGCGAATGCGCCAGCGCCAATGCCGTCTCGGGTCGCCGCTTGATCTGCATCATCGCCACCATACCGTGCGTTCGGCCACCGTCGCGAACATCCGGTCCGCGACGAACGACATCAATCCGAGTGCGGCCAATCCACCCATCACCTGGCCGGTCTGCAGGTTCTGCTGCGCGATCTCGATCCGGTAGACGATGCCGGAAAAGGCCCCCGCCAGTTCGGCCGCAACCAGCGTATAGAACGAAATGCTGACGGCGGTCCGAAGCCCGACCACGATGTAGGGTAACGCCCCCAGCAGCACGATCTCCTGCAGCATCTGGCGTCGCGGCGTGCCGAGCATCAGCGCCGCCCGGATCAGGCCGCGGTCGACCTTCTGCACGCCGATGTGGGCGGACAGCCACACCGTGAAGAACACGCCCCAGAACACCAGGAACAGCTTGCCTGCCTCCGACAGGCCAAACCAGAGAATGACGATCGGGACGAATGCGATCGGCGGAATTGGCCGCAGGATATGAAAGAGCGGCGACAGCAGACTCGATACCAGCGGAAACTGGCCGGTGAGAACGCCCAGCGTGACGCCCGCGATTGCGCCGAGCGTAAAGCCGGTCACGACGCGATAGAGGCTCGCGCCGAAGTCCGAGAAGAACTGGCCGCTTCTGACCCATTCGAGCACGGCAACCGCCACGATCGACGGCGGCGGGAACAGGACCATGTTCACGATACCCGACCTTGCGATCGCCTCCCATGCCGCCAGAAACAGCGGAATGGACAATGCTCCGATGAGAATATTGAGGCGCCTCATCGGCTAGTTGCCTGAAACGGTCACGCGGGCGGGATCGATGGCGCGAAGCGGACCGGGCACCAGCACCTTGCTGAAATCCGGCATCACCGCGCCCGGCGGATGGTTGCCGGTGGCAAGCCTCCAGGCCGCGTGCGTCTTGAGAATGGCGAGCAGCGGATCGTCGATGCGGACACGATAGACGTAATCGGGCCAGATCGCCGCGAGATCGTCGCGCTTCATGCCGACGGCATCTGCGATGGTCGCGATTGCCTCGTCCGGATTCGACTTCAACCAGGTTTCGGCATCCACCAGCGCGCGCAGAAACTTGTCGACGAGCTTGCCGTTGGCTTCGAGGTAGGGACGCGTCACGACGATGTTGAAGGTCTCGGAGTAAAGTCCCTTGGTGTCGAGCAGAACCGCGCTCTCTCCAAGAGCTTTCCTGGCGTTGGCGATATGCGGCTCCCAGCTATCGAACGCGTCGATGCTTCCGGCCGCCATCGCCGGCAGCATTTCCTGCGGCCGCAGGTTGACCAGCGTCACGTCTGATGGCGTCAGGCCGGCGGCCTTCAGCAGCGCGGCGGTATAGACTTCACTGCCGGTGCCGGCGGTGAATCCGATTTTCTTGCCGCGCAGATCGGCCTTGGTCTTGATGCCGGCCTTGGCCGCCGTGATGGTCTTGAGATCGGAATATTCCATGCCGGCGACGAAGGCGATCGGCTGATTGGCCATCGCCGCCGCGGTCACCGGCGCTTCGGCCGTCGTCGCGATATCGGCGCCGCCGCCGAGCACCGTATCCAGGCATTGCTTTCCGGAAGTGAAGTTCGTGACCGAAATATCCAGTCCATGTTTTTCGAACATCCCCCTGGCCTTGGCGACGATGGCGAGGCCGGATATCGGCGAGAGGTTCTGCGCGAGACGGGCCTTCAGAAGCTCGGCATGGGCCGGACCGGGCGCGGCGATCGACCAGCCGATGACGGCACAGACCGCGATCGCTAGCGCGGGAATGGTATTGGTTCGCTGCATGAACAATCTCCGTGGCGCCGGCAACACCGTGACGGCACGCGT
Source organism: Bradyrhizobium sp. (assembly GCA_030681365.1). Taxonomy (GTDB): domain Bacteria; phylum Pseudomonadota; class Alphaproteobacteria; order Rhizobiales; family Xanthobacteraceae; genus Bradyrhizobium. The sequence continues at coordinate 2,899 of JAUXWH010000079.1, read as the reverse complement.
TGTGACGATGGTGGGCCGGCCCTGACCGGAACCACAGCAAGCCCGCGTCCCCTCCCGTTGGACATTCTCCCGGCCGGCTAGCTGGACCGTTGATATGGCCCGCCGATTGCGAGAGCCGGATCGTCAGCCATGCCGATCGCCCGAGGAAGCAATTAATCGACATTGGCGGGCGGCCTGTCGCGGCCCGCAGCCGCGCCCGACATGCGGTCGCCGTGCGGCGGCCTCATCGCATGATTGATGCGAGGGCTGCGGGCGGGACCCGTTATGAGGGGGTAGAGTCGGGCACGTTCAGTCGCCATGCCCGGACTTGATCCGGGCATCCGTCAATACAAGGAACAGTCTGACAAGGCGGACGCATTGCCGGGACAAGTCCCGGCAATGACGAGATGAGACTCGAAGCCCGCTATTGCACGCCCAGCGCCACGAACCGCAACTCGCCGTCGGCGTTCGATACCAGCAGCAGGACGGATTTCTTGCCGTCCTTCTTCAGCTGATCGACCCGCTTCCTGATGTCGGCGGCGTTGGCGACCGACTCCTGCGCCACTTCGACGATCACGTCGCCGGCGCTCAACCGCTTCTCGGCGGCGTCGGAACCGTTGTCGACCCCGGTAACGACGACGCCCTTGACGGTGTCCTTGATCTTGTAGCGGGTGCGCAGGTCCTTGCTGAGGGTGGCGAGGTCGAGGCCGAGCGCCTTTTGCGTCACCGGCTTCTCCGCGGGTTCTTCCTTCTTGATCGCGGCCTGCACCGCCTTGTCGTCCTGCAGCCGGCCGAGCGTGACCCTGCGGACCTCTTCCTTGCCCTTGCGGATGATGACGACGTCGACTTCCTTGCCGACCGCGGTGTCGGCCACCACGCGCGACAGGTCCTTCGGCTCCTTGATGTCCTTGCCGTCGAACTTGATCACGACGTCGCCGGGCTCGATGCCGGCCGGCTTCGCCGGACCCTTCTCCTCGACGCCGGCAATCAGGGCACCACGCGCCGGTTTGATGCTGAGACTTTCGGCGATTTCGTCCGTGACCTGCTGGATGCGGACGCCGAGCCAGCCGCGGCGCAATTCGCCGAACTGCCGCAGCGAATCCACCACGCCGACCACCGTCTTCGAAGGCACCGCAAAGCCGATGCCGATCGAACCGCCGGTCGGCGAGATGATCAGCGTGTTGACGCCGACCACTTCGCCGTCGAGGTTGAACAGCGGGCCGCCGGAATTGCCGCGGTTGATGGAGGCGTCGGTCTGGATGTAGCTGTCATAGGGGCCGGTGTTGATGTCGCGGTTGCGCGCCGAAACGATGCCGGCGGTAACCGTGCCGCCGAGGCTGAACGGATTGCCGATCGCGATCACCCATTCGCCGAGCCGCAGCTTTTCCGAATCGCCGAACTTGACCGCGACCAGCGGCTTCTCCGGGGGCTTGAACTTCAGCACCGCGAGGTCGGTCTTCTTGTCGACCCCGACCAGCTCGGCCTTGATCTTGGTGCCGTCGTTCATGACGATGTTGATCTCGTCGGCATCCGCGATGACGTGATTGTTGGTCACCGCAATGCCCGATGTGTCGACGATGAAGCCGGAGCCGAGCGAGTTGGTCTTGCGCCGCTGGGCCTCGCCGCCCTTGGGGGCCCCCGGGCCGCCGCGGCGGTTCTTGAAGAAATCGTCGAAGAATTCCTCGAACGGCGAACCCGGCGGTAGTTGCGGCATCGCGCCCCGGTCGCCACCGGAAGATCCGCCCTTGGCCTCGACGGTCTGTGAGGTCGAGATGTTGACGACGGCGTCAATCACCTTCTCGGCCACGTCGGCGATGCCGTCGGGACCCCGCGCCAGCGCCGGTCCGGGCGCGGCAAGCAGGCTCGCGGCGCAGATCGCGGCCATCAGGGGGCGCAGGCGATAACTCGGAAATGGAATCGCACCGGTCATATCGGCTTCTCTCTTTGCGAACGGGTCGGAATCTGGAGGCCACAGTGCGCCCGAACAGGTCAGGGGCGCAAGCATTTGAGCCAGATATTTCGGCGAAAAACCGGTGCCTGGGGCTCACGATCGCGTTGATTCCGCAACCTTTTTGCCGCGCTGGGGCCAGACGCTAGCGCCGGACGAACCAGATCAGGACCAGACCCACGATCGCCGATCCGATGCCGACGATGCGCAGAATGTTGTCCGGCGTCGCCATCGCGCTCTGCATCGCCCGGCGCATCCAAGCCGGGCTTGCTGCAAACAGCAGGCCTTCAAACACGAACAGGATGCCCAGGCCGATGAGGAAGTCGGCGAACGCGATGGTCCTCATCGGACTGAAACCTCACCCTTGATGTTCTTTTTAGGTGTGACGCCCCGGTTCCGGTGAAATCGGAACCGGGGCCTGTTTCAAGCAGCCTTACGGCTTCGGCGCAGCAGCTGCCGCCGGGGCCGCAGCAACCGGCGGCTTGCCCGACGAGTTGCTGAAGAACTTGAAGAAGTCGGAGTCTGGCTGCAGCAAAAACCGGGTATCGTTGCTGCGCAGCCCGTTCTCATACGCCGTCATCGAGCGGTAGAACGCGAAGAAATCCGCATCCTGGCCGTAGGCCTCGGCGAACAGCCGGTTGCGCTCGCCGTCGCCCGCGCCGCGCACCTGCTCGGCCGTCGAGTTGGCGTCGGCGATGATGACAGTGGCTTCGCGATCCGCCCGGGACCTGATCTCCTGCGCCTTCTGGCCGCCCTGGGCACGGAACTCGGCGGCTTCACGCTGCCGCTCGGTCTGCATTCGCTGGTAGACCGCCTGGCTGTTCTGCTCCGGCAGATCGGCGCGCCTGATCCTCACATCGACGACCTCGATGCCGTAACCGTCGGCCTCCCTGTCGAGCTGGTCGCGAATCCGCGTCATCAGGCTTTCGCGCTCGTCGCGCACGACCTGGATGAACGTGGCCTCGCCGAGCA
>JAUXWH010000073.1 GCA_030681365.1 Bradyrhizobium sp. | reverse complement strand
ACCCGACGCGATGCGACAAATCAACCCGTCGGGTAAAATTTCGCTTTTCCCGAAACCCAAATCACCACTATGAATCCCGCCATCCTGTCCCCTTAGGAAGGGGCGTTGGCCATCGTCACCGAACGTTGGGATGGGATGCGGTGGACGCGGCGGCATCGTGCGCGGAACGGGATTGCAGGGCGGGATAAACTCCGTGAGCGGTCTTTGGGACGGGCAGACGAGCGGTGTCGAAGCGTACGGCAAAATCGTGTGGACCTGACGCCTCAGTGGTCGGCGTCAAGTCTGCGGAAGGCAAGTCGGCCCGACCGGGCGCGGACGAGCCAGCTATCCGCAGGCGACGGAGGCGAGAAGAGCCCGATACTCCGGGGTGAGCGCGAGATAAGCCGTAAAGCCATTGCGCAGGGAATGTCGGATGTTCTCCGCTGCCCTGTATGCTCGTGTGCGTTTTTTACTCGTGCAACTTTGCACACGAGACCGCGGGTGCAGCGCGCATCCGGCATTCCCTGCTCCCTCCTGTTGGAGGGAGACAACGACAGGCAAAGCTCGGGCAGTCGTGCCGCGAGAACGTGGGCGCGTGTGTGCTGTTTGAGATTCGGATCAAAATGTCACCACGTCATTGCGAGCGCAGCGAAGCAATCCATTTCACAAAGCACAGAAAGAATGGATTGCTTTGCTGCGCTCGCAATGACGTTGATAGGCTGAACCGCATGTCCGGCGATCCCCCGGCGCTTCCGCACATACACCAGCGCCTCGCAGCGCCGCGTTGCTCACGCGCCCGGCGGCGCCGGCCACAACGCCTTCACGATCGCATCCAGTCCGTCGGTCAGTGCCGCCGGTCCCGGCTGCAATATCAGCGGCGATTTTATCTCGACGATGCGGTCGTTGCGCACGGCCGGAATTTCGCTCCAGCCCGGCCGTTGCCTGATCCTGTCGGGGACGACCTTCTTGCCGCACCAGGATGCCAGAATCACGTCCGGCGCCGCCGCGTGCACCACGTCCGGCAAGATGATGCGGTCCTTTGCCGCCTGCTGAAACCGCAGCTTGGGCAGCACGTCCTCGCCGCCGGCGATCTCGATCAGTTCGGAAACCCAGCCGATGCCGCTGATCAGCGGATCGTCCCATTCTTCGAAATAGACTTTTGGTTTTTTCGCGGGGCGGGGAGTGGACGCTATCCCGGCGAGACGGTGCTCGTAGCCGGCGGCGAGTTGTTCGGCGCGTTCGGCAGCCCCCACCAGCGCACCCACGGTGCGGATCATCGCCAGGATGCCGGCGATGTCGCGCTGGTTGATGACGTGGACGGCGATTCCGGCGCGGACCAGATCGGCTGATATGCCGGCCTGCAAATCCGAAAAGGCCAGCACGAGATCCGGCTCGAGCGCGAGGATCTTCGGAATGTCCGCCGAGATGAAGGCCGACACCCGCGGCTTCTCGCGCCGGACTTGCGGCGGCCGCACCGCGTAGCCGGAGACGCCGACGATGCGATCCTGCTCGCCCAGCAGATACAGCGTCTCGACGGTCTCTTCGGTGAGACAGACGATCCGGCGGGGAGGGAAGTTGCGCATGGACGAGGATATGGCGGATTGCCGGCGCGTTGTCACTGACGCCATTACCTCTGAGGTCATTGCCGGAATTACCTGCCTCATTCATGCTCGCAGGGAATCGCGTGCAAAACGCAAAACCGGAAATGGGAGTGCCCGATGACGCCGCTTGAGAAACTCAACTCGATGAAGATGCCGTTCGCGGAACTGAAGGGCGTGAAATTCACCGAAGCCGAAAAAGACCGCGTGGTGGCGCGCATGCTGGTGCGGCCGGATCTCTGTACGCTGCATCACACCATTCACGGCGGCGCGGTGATGGCGTTGGCGGATTCGGTGGGCGCCGCCGCGACCGTGATCAATCTGCCCGAGGATGCCAAGGGCACCACCACCATCGAGAGCAAGACCAATTTCATCGGCGGCGCCAGGGAGGGGATGACGATCGTTGCGACGGCGACGCCGGTGCACCGGGGCCGTCGTACCCAGGTCTGGCAGACGCGGCTCGAAACCGAGGACGGCAAGCTGGTCGCGGTGGTGACCCAGACCCAGATGGTCCTGTGACGGCTTCTGAATTTTTGTTCATTCTTAACAAATGGCGGATTTGTTAATGCCGCGTTCGTGACATTCTGCCGATATTTCAGGCGGATAGTGGACTTGAAATCCATGGTGCGATGCACAATATCTGTGATCTAGGGATTCGACGCCTCCTCGAGGGCTATCCAAGAGGAGTTATGAAGTGAACCACGAACACACCACCCGCCCGACTCCTGCCAGGGGCAGCGTCCGGACGTTGCGCCAGCAGGAAGAACTGCCGCTGCTGCGCGATCACCTGTTGCGCCTCGATCCGGAGAGCCGCCATGACCGCTTCCACGGCTTCATGGATGACAGCTTCATCGAGCGCTATGCCGCCAAATGCGCCGACGACGGCACGGTCATCATCGCCTATATCGAAGATGGCGTGGTCCGGGGCGCGGCCGAACTGCATCCGCCGGACCAATCGCCGGATTCGCAGCCCGAGATTGCTTTCAGTGTCGAGGCGCGTGTGCGCCGGCAGGGCGTCGGCAGCATCCTGTTCAAGAAGCTGATCGCCGAGGCGCGCGCCAAGGGCTACCGCTCGCTGCGGATCACCACCGGCGCGCAAAACCAGGCGATGCGGGCGCTTGCGCACAAATTCGGCGCGAATCTGACGTTCCGGCACGGCGAATCTACCGGCAGCATCGATCTGGCGCCCCAGGCGCAGCCGCAAGCTGCGAGGGCGGCGATCGCGACGCCGGCCGATGCCGCGCGCGCGATGGTCAACATCAATCGCGCCTACTGGAAGATGCTGCTGCGGATGTATGGCTGGGGCCGGACGGCCTGATCGGCCGTCGAACGCAAAAAACCCTTCGCCGATCGGTTGATCTGCGAAGGGTTAACGGTGTTCGGAGGCGAACGTCAGGTGCCGGTGCGCTTGTCGTTGCCGAACTTCCGGACCACCCGCCGCTCCACCACGACGGAGCGCTGCGCGCCCTGTTCGCCGGCGATGACGCGGGTGATCGAACGTCCCAAAACCGGACGCGCCGCCTTCTTGACCTCAGCCTGAACGGTTTCGAGGGGGAGCCCCATCAGCGACGCCGCGATCTCCGCCTGCGCGTCCTGATCGTCGGTGATGCCGACGGCGGCGAAAATCGCCTCCTCCAGCGTCGGCGGGTCGCGCCGCACGCGCCTTGTGCCGTATTTCGTGTTCCAGTCTTCGCTCATGGGGGCCTCGCATCTCGATGTCAGATACCTAGGTGCCCTTATGTTGCATTGCAATATGAAACTGGCATGGCAAACCAGCCATGCGTTTACAATTTCTCCAGTGTGGCCTCGGTAACCACGATCAACGCTTCCCCCGCGGCTACGGAATTGAATCGGCGGCGCCGGAAAAATCCACCGGCTGCTGCGGCCAGCGTTTCAGCGCGGCGCGACCGGCATCGGTCAGCACATAGATGCCGCGCTCGGCGCGGTCGAACCAGCCATAGACGTTGCTCAGCAGGATTTTCGGCGCATCCGGTATGTCAGGCTTGAGATCGCGCACCCGCCGCGGGCCCTGCGACAGCGCCGAGGCGCAGGCCAGCGCCTGCTGGCGATAGGCCGTCATGATCGGTGCGCGCGTACTGCCGCCGAGCGCCGGATCGCCCTTGCGCCGGCGGTGCTCGGCGACCAGCCGGGAGCGCTTCTTCGGATTGCGGCGCGGGCTGGTTTCGGGCGGCTTGACCAGCACTTCGACGTCGCCGGCAGCGGTGACCGCGAGCATGCCGAAACCGAGCCGGCGGCACAGATTGCGGTAGCGCGCGTCGCTCTCGCGGCCCTTGCCGCGCGCCGACATCCGGGCGGCGAGCCAGACCTCGTCGGCGGCGGCGGCGCGATCGACCGCCTGCAGCACCAGCTCGAGATTGAAGGTGAGTTTCAACTCGCCGATCACCACGATCGGCGGCTCGTCGCCGCTCAGCGCCACCAGGTCGCAGCCGCCGACCTCGCCCTTGACCGTGAAGCCGAGGTTCTCGAGGAAGCGTTTGACGGGCAGATAGAGCGCGGTTTCCAAGGGGACTCCAAGTGCGGGCGCAGGCCCGAGCTTGACATGTCGCCTGCGCGACTCAGTCACGCGCCAGTTTAGCCTGAATTGCGATGCGGGGATTTGATCAAAGGGCCGGGGAGCGGGTAGCATGGTTCCGGGACAAGGCGGTTAACGTTGGATGGCTGGCCCGCGAATCCAGGGGGAGGCGCGGGTTGCGCCACATTTCGTCGAGGCTGGAGGGGCAATGCTGCAGGGGCTCTACAAGGTCGAGATGAAAACGGTGCACGGCTCACGCCGTGGCGTGCTCTATTGCTACGACGGCAAGATGCTGGGCGGCAATTCCGCCTTCGCGTTCATCGGCACCTACCAGGAAGCAGCTGGCGAGGTGACGGTTGACATCTCGGCGATGCGCCACAACGACGATCCGAATTTCCAGCCGCTGTTCAAGACCGACACGATCACGCTCGCGCTGAAGGGCAGGCAACAGGGCGAGCTGTATTTGTTCGAAGGCGGCGCGGCGCAATTGCCCGGCGTTACCTTCAATTCGGTAATGACCCCGATCAGCGAAGCCGCCGCGCCGCCGGCGGGTGTTTCCGGAGCGGATGGCATCGCCAATGGCCTTTATTCGATCCACATCCGGATGCTCGACGGCATCGACGGCGGCAATACCGGCGTCATGGTGCTGCATGACGGCCGGATCCGCGGCGGCGATGCGTTCTTCGACTATATCGGCTCCTACACCAGTGCCAACGGCAGGTGGAAAGGCGAGTTGATCAATCACGAGCATACGCCGAGCCAGGGCGAGCGGCCGGTATTCGGCGGCTACGAGGTCGGCATCGGCTTTTCCGGCACCTACGCCGCCGACGGCGCGGTCGGGGAGGCCACTGCGCTCGCCGGCAAGCGCAGCATCCGCTTCAGCGCGGTGTTGAAGAAGATGGCGGAGGCGTGAGGACTAAACCCGTCCGTTCACCGGGAGCAGCGCACCGGTGACGGCGCTGGCGGCGTCGCTGACGAGAAACAGGATCACTTCGGCGAGTTCCTGCGGCGTCACCCATTTGGCGAAATCCCCTTTCGGCATGCTGGCGCGATTGGCAGCCGTGTCGATGATCGACGGCAGCACGGCGTTGACGGTGATCTTGCCCTTCCATTCGGCGGCGAGCGCCTCGGTGAGCCGATGGACGCCGGCCTTGGAAGCGGCATAGGCGCCCATGCCGGCGCCGGCCTGCAGCGCGCCGATCGCGCCGATATTGACGATGCGCGCCGAGGCCGAGGCGGCCAGATGCGGGATCGCGGCGCGCGACGCATTGAGCGCGGTGAGCACGTTGAGCGCATACATGTGCTGCCAGGTTCTCGGGTCGCCCTCGGCGACCGCCTCGAACGCAAAGCCCCCGGCGATGTTGATCAGCGCATCCAGCCTGCCGAAATGCGCTACGGCGGCGTCGATCGCCTTGCTGGCTTCGGCGGCATCGGAAAGATCGACGCCGCCAAGTTCGATCCGGTTCGCCGTCGCCGCCAGCTGCGACATCGCGTGGTCGAGGCCCGCCACCCGCGCGCCCCGCGCAAGGGCCGCCTCCGTCACTACGCTGCCGAGCGCACCCGAGGCGCCGGTTACGATAACGACCTTTCCATTCATCTCTTGTCTCCGGTGAGGCGGATTGGACTCACACTATATTGCAGCGAACCCGCTTGACAGTACCCCACCACGATTCCGAGTTTACCCTGCCCAGGCGCAAATCGCAGGCCGGCTGCCACGGCCTTGCCCCCGTAGTCTTGCGGTGGCCGATCGATAAAATTTGTCGGAGTTCTGTAAGCTGGCCGCAGAAATATCGCGCTAGGCTTCGGGTGGTCCAATCAATGGACAGGGGCGTATTGCGATGGGAAATCTACCCGACCACGGTTTACCGCTTGTTCAGCTTAAGGAGCAGCGCCGAGATTTGATCGTCGCGCTGCAAAATCGAAACGGCCCGATCAATAGCTGGGAGCTGATGCAGATCGCCGCGGTCCAGCAGGCCATCTCGGCCTTCGAGGACGTCATCGCCGATCTCGATGCGGAAGCGGAAATGGAAGCCGCGGCCTAGCGCTGAAAGGCGCGTAATGCTGCCGCCGCAGTCATGCGACGGGCCACGTCTCCACTCACGATTCCAGGTAGTGCGCCTTGAGTTCAGCGCGTTCCGCCGCACCGAGGCCCAATCCCTCGCTGAAATAGTTTTCAAGCGTGCCGTAGTCGGCGCTGATCGCCTCGAAGGCGGCGGCGAGGAAGGATGCTTCCACCGACGCCAGCACCTGCCTGACCTCCTCGGGAAGATCGCTGCTGGCGGAGGGGTCGCGCCGATAGAAGCGGTTGGTGAGCAGATAATCCTCCGATATCAGATCATCAGGCACATCCAGCGCATGCAGAATCAGCGCGCAGGCGAACCCGGTGCGATCCTTGCCGGCGGTGCAGTGAATCACCAGCGGCGCGTGGTCGCCGACCAGATGGGCGAACAGCGCGCGAAAGCTTGGCGTGTTCTGACGCACATAGTTGCGGTAGGAATCGCGCATCACCTCGAGCGCGTCGGTCGATGACAGTGCCGCGCCGGTGGCGAGCCGCGCGCGCAGCGCCGCGACCACGGTCGGCTCGACCGGCAGAGAATGGACCGCGATCTCCTCAAGACAGCACATCGCGGCAATGCGCTCCTCTGTGCCGCGGAAATCGAATGCGCGCCTGACGCCGAGGCCGCGCAGCACCTCGATATCGGCCTCGGTGAGATGGCCGAGATGGTTGGAGCGGAAGATCTGCCGCCAGCGGACGGCGCGACCGTCGCGGGCGGGATAGCCGCCGAGGTCGCGGAAATTGCTGGCACCGGAGAGGTTGAGGTGGCGGACAAGGGAATCTGACATCGGGCCAGCTTAGGCCATCCGGTGCGGTGGAGAAAAGACGGAACAGGCATATCGCCTGACGGGACGGGTCCGGTCTATACTTGCGCAACGGGGGCCAGAATGAAGCGACGCAAGACCATTGCTTTCGGTGCGGTAGTATTATGGGTTGTGGCAAGGGGCGGATCGCCCGCGCTGGCGCAGACCACCTTTCAGAACTACCGCTGCGCCGACGGCGCCCAGTTCATGGTCGGCTTTTTCCAGTACGACAAGCGCGCGCATATGCAGATCGACGGCAAGGCGGTGACGCTCGGCAAGCGCCCGGCGCTCTCAGGCTCCCGTTATTCGGGCGGCGGCGTTACGTTGACGATCGGCAAGGCCGGCACCAGACTCAAGCACGCCAAACGGCCGGTGACGGCGTGCGAGATCAATTGAAAAAGGGCCGAAACTTTTGTTTCGACCCTTTCTCCGTTGCAGGGATCGCACCAGCCATCGCCGGTACGTCGGCATCGTGTCTGCACCCGGCATCAGCGCTCACGCACCGGCTTGGAGTCCTGGATCGCAGCGTCATGATACCAGGCGTCACCGACCGCAACCTCGCTGGCGTGCGGCGAAGCAAGGTCGGTGACGGCCTTGGCGTTTTCAGAACGACGTCCCCCGAGCGCCGAACGGCCCCCGGCAGGGAATTGATAGATCTTGGCGGACCCGTGATTCAAACTCGTATTCATCTCAGTCTCTCCTGATGCGCGGCGCGCGGGGGGTTAATGGTGCGCCCGACTCGTTCCCGGTTGGTTACTGATCCCGATATCGTCGGCGCCCTCGGCAAGTGCAACCTGACCAAAGAACGATCATTCTCTGTATAGATCTTGGGCATCTCCGATTTTGCTTCCTGCGAAGCAATGACCGGGTGGCCAACGCTTGAGCCGTCGGCAAGGTTGCGGAGGGGACGAGGGATTGGCACCGAAGGTTGCGGCCGGATGGCGCGGATTTAATCCGGGCGAGGGGCGGTTTACCGGTTGCTGTCTTATCAGGCGTATTTCAGGCCCGAATTGGGGTCGCCGGGACGTCCCCGGCGGACACAACCGCGCGACTTTGCCGCAGCCAAATTCCCCTTGTTTTGACTGGCGCGGGAAAGATTTCCCCATTCGAGCCGGTACCCGGGAGGCGACGACTGGCACTTTAATTGCTTGGTAAGGAGTGGCCGACGGCGGCCGGGTAGGTGTGCGGTGGCCAATAGGGTCTCGGTTTCCGCACCTTTCGCATCATCAACATGAGAGAGCTCAATGACAAAGTACAAGCTCGAGTATATCTGGCTGGACGGATATACGCCGACGCCAAATCTGCGCGGCAAAACCCAAATCAAGGAATTCGATTCGTTCCCGACCCTGGAGCAGCTCCCGCTGTGGGGGTTCGACGGAAGCTCGACCCTGCAGGCCGAGGGCCATAGTTCGGATTGCGTGCTCAAGCCGGTCGCCATCTATCCCGATGCCGCGCGTACCAACGGCGCGCTGGTGATGTGCGAAGTCATGATGCCCGATGGCAAGACCCCGCATGCCACCAACAAGCGCGCCACCATTCTCGACGACGAAGGCGCCTGGTTCGGCTTCGAGCAGGAATATTTCTTCTACAAGGACGGCCGTCCGCTCGGTTTCCCGACCGCTGGTTATCCGGCGCCGCAGGGACCGTATTACACCGGCGTCGGCTACTCCAACGTCGGTTCGGTCGCCCGCGAGATTGTCGAAAAGCATCTCGATCTCTGCCTCGCCGCCGGCATCAACCACGAAGGCATCAACGCTGAAGTCGCGAAAGGCCAGTGGGAATTCCAGATCTTCGGCAAGGGCTCCAGGAAGGCCGCCGACGAGATGTGGATGGCCCGCTATTTGTTGCAGCGGCTGACCGAGGCGTACGGCATCGACATCGAATATCACTGCAAGCCGCTCGGCGACACCGACTGGAACGGCTCCGGCATGCACGCCAACTTCTCCACCACCTATATGCGCGAAGTGGGCGGCAAGGAGTATTTCGAGAAGTTGATGGCAGCGTTCGAGTCGGCAAGGGCGGAGCATATCGAGGTTTACGGCCCCGACAACCATCTGCGGCTGACGGGCAAGCACGAGACCGCGTCGATCCATCAGTTCAGCTATGGCATCGCGGACCGCGGCGCTTCGATCCGCGTCCCGCACAGCTTCGCCAATAACGGCTACAAGGGTTATCTGGAAGACCGCCGTCCGAACTCGCAAGGCGACCCCTACCAGATCGCTTCCCGGATCCTGAAGACGATCGCCTCGGTTCCCACCGCCAAGGCGGTGGCCGCCTAAGCGTTGCCTTCCCGGCCCGGACCCGGGGGGCGTCCCGGCCGCAACCTGATCCGCCAGAGCGCAGGCGCTTTGGCGGATCATTGCGTTTGAGCCCCGACTTAAATCCGTTTCCCCGCCGTGCGAACCACGTTAGACAGCTGGATTGCATCGTGGCGTTTGGAGGATTGGGTTTTTGCTTGAGGGTTTTTACAAGGTCAGGTTCCAGGTCGATGACGCGGTCGGCCGCAGCGTGATGTACGCCAGCGGCGGCAGCATGCTCGGCGGCAATTCGGCATTCGCCCATTACGGCACCTATAGCGAGGTCGACGGCGTCGTCACCTCGGAGATCACGAGCCACCGCCACAACGATGATCCCAACTACCAGTCATTGCTGGGCTCCGACATTGCCACGATCGACGTTCGCGGCAGCGCGATCGGCGATGCCTATCATTTCGAGGGCAGCTCGCCGCAAATGCCGGGTGCGGTGTTTCGTTCGGTCATGACCCCGATCGCCGACGGGATCGTGCCGCCCAGGGACGCCGTCGGCGAGGGCGGCATCGTCAACGGGCTCTATTCCGTTCACATCAGGATGCTCGACGGCATCGACGGTGGACTGACCGGGGTGATGCTGCTGCATGACGGCCGCATTCTCGGCGGTGACGCGTTCTTCTACTATCTCGGCACCTATACCTCGGCGAACGGCCGCTGGAGGGGCGAAATCCTCAATCAGGAGCACACGCCGGCCAAGAGTGAGCATCCGATCTTCGGCGGCCATGAGGTCGGGATCGGCTTTGCCGGCACCTGCGACGACCGCGGCGCGCTGCTGGAAGCGACCGCGCTGGCGGGCAAGCGCAGTCTTCGCCTGACCGCGGTGCTCAAGCTGATGCGGCCGGCCTGATGGCGGATGAGGTCCGGGTTCTCTCGACGCTGGCCCTGAAGGGCGCGGTCGGCAGCCTTGCCGCAAGGTTTGAAGCGGAAAGCGGGGTGCATATCGATGCCGATTTCGCACCGACGCTGGCGCTGCTGGAACGCCTGCGCGGCGGCGAGGACGCCGATGTCGTGATCCTGACCAGGGAGGCGCTCGACGATCTCGCCGCCAAGGGCACAGTGGTCAAGGCGAGCTGCGCGGATCTGGCGCGCTCCTTTGTCGGCATCGCGGTGAAGGCCGGCGCCGGGCATCCCGATATCGCGACGGAAGCCGCACTTCGGGCCACGCTGCTCGGTGCCCGGTCGGTCGCCTATTCGCGTCTCGGCGCCAGCGGCATTTTCTTCGCGCAATTGATCGAGCGCATGGGTATCGCAACCGACATCAACGCCCGCGCGAACATCATTCCGCAAGGCTTTACCGCCGAACTGCTGGTGTCCGGCGAGGCCGACCTCGCGGTACAGCAGATCAGCGAATTAAAGCTGGTCGGGGGTGTCGAGGTCGTTGGGCCGATACCCCGCGAGTTGCAAAGCCCGGCGGTGTTTTCCGCCGGCCGCTTGGCGGCGTCGGACAACGTGGCGCCATCCGACCGGCTCTTGAAATTCCTGGCTTCGCCCGAGGCGGCCCCGGCGTTGCGCGAGTCCGGGCTGGAGCCTTGAATCAGTCCTTGATCAGGACGACGCCGGCGATCAGCAGCGCTGCGCCGGCGAGGCGCGACATGCTGACCGGATGCGACGCCAATCCGAACGCGCCGAAATGGTCCAGGGTGACGGCGATGGCCATCTGGCCCGCAACCACCAGCGCGATCAGGGTTGCCGCGCCGAGCGAGGGCAGCAACAGGATCATCAGCAGGATGAACACGCCACCCAGCACGCCGCCCGACCACGCCCACCATGGCGTATCGGCCACGGCCTTCCACGATGGCAGGCGTTCGCCGAGCGCGAACAGCACGACGATCATCGTCAACAGGCCGACGAGATAGCTGACGAAGCCTGCCCAGGCGGGTGAGCTCAGGGCGGTTCGCAAGGCGCCGTTCAGCACCTGTTGCACGGCCACGCTGACGCCGGCGCCGAGCGCGAGGGCATAGAGGAAAAAGGTTTGCACGGCATTCCCCCAATTAATCGGATCACGCCATCCCCCGTTTACGCGGCGCGGACCTCCGAGAGGAAGCGGTTGAACTGTCCGGCCAGGTCGCGCGATTGCGACGACAATTGTTCGGCAGCGCCAAGCACCTGATTGGCGGCAGAACCGGTGTCATCGGCGGCACGCTGCACCCCGGAAATATTCGCGTTCACTTCCTGGGTGCCGCGCGCGGCTTCCTGGACGCTGCGCGAGATTTCCCGGGTCGCGGAGCCCTGTTCCTCGATGGCGGACGCGATCGCGATGCCGATCTGGTCGATCTCGGTGATGACATCGACCACGTTCTTGATCGCCAGCACCGTCTCGTCGCTCGCGGCCTGGATCGCAGCGATCTGTTCCGAAATTTCGGTGGTGGCCTTGGCGGTCTGGCCGGCCAGCGATTTGACCTCGGAAGCCACCACGGCAAACCCGCGTCCGGCGTCGCCGGCACGTGCCGCCTCGATGGTTGCGTTCAGCGCCAGCAGGTTGGTCTGGGCTGCGATGCTCTGGATCAGCGTCACGACGTCGCCGATCTTCTGCGCGCCCTCGGCCAGCGAACGCGCGGTATCGCCGCTGCGCCGCGCATTGTCGACGGCGCGGGCCGCGATCTCGGTGGACTGCGTGACCTGGCGCGCGATCTCCGAGATCGATGAGGTGAGTTCTTCGGTGGCGCTGGCGACCGTCTGCACGTTGGTCGAGGTCTGTTCGGAGGCGGCGGCCACCACTCCGGCCTGACGGTTGGTGGCGGACGCGGTCGACGACATCGACTGCGCGGTGGTTTCCATCGTGGTGGAGGCCGCGGACAGCCCGCCGACCAGTTCGGTCACCTTGGTCTCGAAGGCGCGGGTGAGATCGTCGAGCACGCGGGCGCGCCGCATCTTGACCTCGTTTTCCGCCTCCCGCTCGGCGGTGAGGCGGTCGGCCTCGATCTTGTTGTGCTTGAAGACGCCGACGGCTGCCGCCATCGCGCCGATCTCGTCGCTGCGGTCGACGCCCGGAATCGCGCCGGAGATGTCGCCGCTGGCGAGTTGCGACATCGACGCGGTGAGTTCGACGATCGGCTGGCAGACGCGGCGACGGACCATGAGCACGAGGCCGACGCTCGCAACCGCGACCGCGATCAGCCCTGCGAGCGCGATCAGGAAGCTTATACGTGCGGAAGACCCTGCCGCTTCGAGGATCTGCTCGGCGTTGTCGTAGAAGGCATCGCGGACCCCGATGACCGAGCCGAGCCCCTTCTGCGACTCCACGAAAAAGGCTTGCTCGTCGTGCTCGTACTTGCCGGTGGCGGCGCCTTCCTTGACCAGCTTCAGTTCCTGGCCGAAGCCCCCGACATAGGCGTCGTTCATCTTCTCGAGCGCGCTTGCGACGTTGGCGGGGGTCGCCGGATTGCCGCGCAACTGCTGCAGCGACATCAGGATCTGGTCGGCGCGGCCCTGGGCGCGGCTCAGCTCCATCTTCTCGGCTTCGGTCGCCACGCGCTTGGAGCCCACGAGGTTCTTGTGAACGCTGGCGTTGTAGCCGCCGACGTCGCGCAGCGTCCAGGCGATGTTGGCGTAGCTTGCCTGCCGGTACGCGTCGCCGTCGAGTCGGGCCATCTTGCGCACCTGCTCGTCGAGCAGCGCGGTGACGGCGGTATTGAAGGCGGCGTTATCGCCGACGATCTTCCGGGCGGCATCCTTGCGGGCCTCGGCCGGGCCGCCGATCGCCTTGTCGATCGCCTCGCGAAGTGCGGCGAATTTCTTGTTCAGCTCGTCTATTGCGCTGCCCACGGCGGCGCCATCGTCGAGCGCGGACAGATCCTTGCGGATCGCGTTCATCTTGTCGCGCGCACCGTCGGTCTGCTTGCGGTACTTGCTGTTGAGTTCCGCCCGCATCGCCGGATCCACGACGGCCGCCCCGTACAGGATGTTGGTGGAGAATCCGCGCTCGGGGTTGAGGTAGCGCGGAATTTCGCCGACCGCCCTGACCACTTCAAGCCGGCTTTGTGCGATGGAAACCTTGTCCATCGTCTGGTATTTTGAAACGGCCACATAGATGGCCAGCCCGCCGCCGACCGCGGACAGGGAAACAATGGCGGCGGTCAGCAGGGTACCGATTTTCATGGGAAATGAACCGATTCGAGGAGAGAACGCTGCTGCACCGTAACCGGATGCAAATTAAGGTTGGGTGTATTTTACGGAGGTATCTCCCGCGGGGGGGCGGGCCTCGGTATCACGGCGCCTGCCTGGGTGTGAAAGGTCTGACGTGATGAGCAACCGCATTCTCGTATTCTACGGTTCGTACCGTTCCGACCGGATGGGCATCCGGCTCGCGCAGTTCGTCGTCGAGGGGCTGCGCGGGCGCGGCGACGACGTCGAGCTGATCGACGCAAAGGCGGTCGGCCTGCCGATGCTGGACCGGATGTACAAGGAATACCCAAAGGGCGAGGCGCCGGCGGCATTGGAAAAGCTCGCCGGCCAGATCCGTAACGCCGACGGGTTCGTCTTCATCACCGGCGAATATAATTGGGGCATCCAGCCTGGCCTGAAGAATCTCACGGACCACTTTCTCGAGGAATGGTTCTGGCGTCCGGCCGCGGTTGCGAGCTATTCGGCGGGCCGCCTCGGCGGCGCCCGCGCCGCCACCGCCTGGCACGGTACGCTCTCCGAGATGGGCATGGTGGTGATTTCATCCACGATCGCGGTCGGGTCCATCTCGCAAGCGTTGTCCGCCGACGGCCAGCCGACCGGAGAGGGCGGCAAGGCGTTGGCGCATGCGTTTCCGCGCTTCGCCGATGATCTGGCGTGGTGGATGGAGGCGGCGAAAGCGCAGCGGCAGAGCAGGAAGCCGCCCTATTGAGGCGAGCCCGGATGGCGCGCGCCCGTATTTCCCCGGGGGGCATGGAACCGGAATTGTTTACCATTGGCGTTTAACTCGACTCCTGACTGGGGGTCCTCATGCTGAATCGTCTGACCATTTCCGCGCTGCTCAAGTCCGTCATCGCCCTGATGGCGGCCTGCATCATGGCTTTTCTCATCATGACCGCGTGGGATTCCTGGGACAGGCTGCAGACCGCCGCCAGAATATCTGTCATCGCGGACGGCTCGGCCCATGCCTTCAACGCGATGAGCAATCTGCGTACCGACCGGGCGACGGTAATTCAGAATTTGAAAACCGAAGGCCTCACAGCCGATGCGCTGAAGACGCTCCAGGGGTATCGCGATCGCATCAATCCGCCCCTGCGATCGCTGCTGGATATCGCCGCAACAGTGGAATTCCCGGACCGCAACACACTGCTTCCTTCGTTGACCCGGCAGTTCGACGCGCTGAAGGCATTGCAGGCCGAAACCGTGGAAGCATTTGGCAAGCCGGTGGCGTCGCGCCGCCCCGCGCTTGGCAAGGAATATTTCGACGCCACCACCACGCTGCTGCAGACACTGGAAAAGCTGGCCACCCAACTCGCCGCCGCCGTCAGTCACGCCGACCCCGTCGTCGATCAATTGCTGGCGATCAAGCAGATCGCCTGGCTGGTCCGCGATACCGGCGGCCAGGCCGCCGTGCTGCTGTCCCAGGGATTCAACGCCGGCCGCCTGCCGCCGGAGGCGCGCCAGACCTACGCCAAATTCACCGTGGGGACGGAATACGCCTGGAAGGCTCTGGAGACCATGGTGGCGGGAACCCCGCTGCCTGCGAGCCTGGTCGAGGCCATGGCCGCAACCAAGACGGCCTATTTCGAACCGCAGAATCTGGCGTACTCCGAGCGATTGCTGAATGCGATGGTTGCCGGGGAGAAGCCGGAAGTGACGTCAGCCCAATGGAGCCCCGACGCGATCGGGCGCCTCGGCGCCGCTGTCACGCTGGCCGAGCGCGCGCTCGACGAGGCCAACCGCCACGCCATGGAGCAGTGGTCTTCGGCGCGGCAATCCCTGATCCTCAATGTGATATTGCTGGCCGCGGCCCTCGCGATGGCGATCGGCAGCATGATGGTGGTTGGCCGTCGCGTGATCACGCCGCTGCACGCCATACGCGATGGTATGCTGAAGGTGGCCGCGGGCGACCTGTCGGTGGATGTCGGCTACGCCGAGCGTCAGGACGAAATCGGATCGCTGGCCGGCGCACTCGCCACGTTCAAGCAACAGGCGATCGAGAAGATGCGGATCGAGCAGCAGGAGCGCGAGCGCCATGCCGGCGCCGCTACGCGGCAGCAGGCCGTCGAAAGCTATATCGGCGAATTCGAGAGCCATGTGCGCGGGACGCTTCAGCAACTCGGTGACGCCTCCAACCAGATGCGGACGACCTCGGACGGCATGGCGGCGGTTTCCACCCAGACCAATGCCAGCGTGCAGATCGCCGCCAGGGCCTCGGGCGAAGCCTCGATGAACGTGCAGAGCGTCGCTTCCGCCGCGGAAGAACTGAGCGCCTCGATCAACGACATCTCGCGGCAGGCCGCGCATGCCGCCGGGATTGCCGGCCGCGCCGTCAGCCAGGCCCGCGCCACCGACAGCACGGTGCAGGGCCTCGCCAAGACCGCCAGCCGGATCGGCGAAGTGGTCGGCCTGATCAACGACATCGCGTCGCAGACCAACCTGCTGGCGCTCAACGCCACCATCGAAGCCGCCCGCGCCGGCGAGGCCGGACGCGGCTTCGCGGTGGTGGCGTCCGAGGTCAAATCGCTGGCCAGCCAGACCGCCAAGGCGACCGAGGATATTTCCGAACAGATCGCCGACATGCAGAAGGTCGCCAGCGAGGCGATCGAAGCGATCAAGGGGATCGGCGGCATCATCGGTGAAGTCAATGAGGTCGCCACGGCGATCGCCGCGGCCGTCGAAGAGCAGGGCGCCGCGACCCAGGAGATCACCCGCAGCACCCAGCAGGCGGCGCAGGGCACCAAGAACGTGTCCGAGAACATCACTGGTGTCAGCGCCGGCGCCGATGCCGCCGGCGCGGCAGCGCAGAACGTCAAGACCGCCTCGGAGATGCTGGGCGATCAGACCCAGCAGCTGCGCGGCCAGGTCGACGACTTCCTCGGCAAGATCCGCGCGGCGTAACGGCGCGCGCGTAGAGCATCCACAGTCGTCGTCCTCCGCGAAGCCGGGGGACCCGGTACGCCGTGACTTCCCGGCTCTATCGCTGGCGCCTC
>JAUXWH010000069.1 GCA_030681365.1 Bradyrhizobium sp. | reverse complement strand
ACGGATGATCTCGATGCGCTCGATGGTGTCGATGTCCGAGTGCATGTAGCGCACGCGGATGCCCTGCTCGTGCAGATATTCGGTGAGGTCCTCCGCCATCCGCTTTGTCAGCACGGTGATGAGGCTGCGATAGCCGGCATTGGCGGTGGCGCGGACTTCGCCGACGAGATCGTCGACCTGGGTGCGGGCGGGGCGGATGTCGACCGGCGGATCGATCAGGCCGGTGGGGCGGATCACCTGTTCCACGAACACGCCGCCGCTCTCGTTCAGTTCCCATGCGCTCGGCGTGGCGGAGACCGCGACCGTTTGCGGGCGCATCATGTCCCATTCCTCGAAACGCAGCGGGCGGTTGTCCATGCAGGAGGGCAGCCGGAAACCGTACTCCGCCAGCGTCGCCTTGCGCCGGAAATCGCCTTTGAACATGCCGCCGATCTGCGGCACGGTGACGTGGCTTTCGTCGGCGAAGACCAGCGCGTTGTCGGGGACATATTCGAACAGTGTCGGCGGCGGCTCGCCGGGGCGGCGCCCCGTGAGGTAGCGCGAATAGTTCTCGATGCCGGCGCAGGAGCCGGTGGCTTCCATCATCTCGAGATCGAAGGTGGTGCGCTGCTCCAACCGCTGCGCTTCGAGCAGGCGGCCTTAGTCGTGCAACTGGTCCAGCCGCCATTTCAACTCGGACTTGATCGACTTGATCGCCTGCACCAGCGTCGGCCGCGGCGTGACGTAATGCGAGTTGGCGTAGATCTTGATGAATTCGAGATCGTCCTGACGGTGGCCGGTGAGCGGATCGAACTCCTCGATATTTTCCACAGTGTCGCCGAACAGGTTCACGCGCCAGGCGCGGTCTTCATAATGCGCGGGAAAAATGTCGAGGACGTCGCCGCGCACCCGAATGGTGCCGCGGGTGAAATCGGCTTGCGTCCGCTGGTTTTGCAGCGCCACGAGGTCGGCGATCAGCTGGCGCTGGTCGATGCGCTCGCCCTTCTTCAGCGCGAACGTCATCGCGGTATAGGTCTCGACCGAGCCGATACCGTAGATGCACGACACCGAGGCCACGATGATGACGTCGTCGCGCTCCAGCAGCGCCCGCGTCGCCGAATGGCGCATGCGGTCGATCTGCTCGTTGATGGAAGAATCCTTCTCGATATAGGTGTCGGTCCGCGGCACATAGGCCTCGGGCTGGTAGTAGTCGTAATAGGAGACAAACTACTCGACGGCGTTGTCGAGAAAGAAGCTCTTGAACTCTCCATAGAGCTG
>JAUXWH010000059.1 GCA_030681365.1 Bradyrhizobium sp. | reverse complement strand
GGAGGCCGATGTCGGCGAGTATCACGGCGTCGACGCCGAGCGCCGCGGCATCGTCCACGGCCGAGCGCCAGGGGCCGTCATCGGCGACATGCGGGAAGGTGTTGATGGCAAGGTAGACCTTGCGCTTTCTGGCATGCGCGTAGGCAAGGCCCCGGCGGAGCTCGTCCCGGCTGAAATTCAGCCCCGGGAAGTTCCGGGCGTTCGTGGCATCGCGAAAGCCCAGATAAACCGTGTCGGCACCGGCATCGACGGCCGCCTCCAAGGCGGCGGGCGTGCCCGCCGGACAGACCAGTTCCATTGCCGCCGCCGTCATCTTCGCGCGACCTCCGGCCCCTCTCGGTGTCGTGCCCGTCTTGGCGCGCGACGTTCGTCGCCGATCTCCTGCTGCAGACGTTGAAGCGTCACGGCCTGCCGCGCGAGTTCCTCACGCAGCGAGGCGGTGACGGCAGCCGCCAGCAGTGCGAGGTCCGCTTCCAGTCGGGTGTGGCCTTGGGCAAGCCGCCGCAAGGCGCGAAAGCCGAGGCTGCGGAAAGGACCTCCGATCGGTCCCAGCAGGAGCCTTTCCAGTCCGATCGCCGCACCGTCCATCGCGTTGCGGACGGCGACGATCAGCTCCATCTCGCCACTGACGCTCAGGCGGCGGGAAAAGAAAAGCGCATCTCCGTCAACCCGGCCTTCCGCCAGCGAAATCAGATCGGCCAGTGCCCCGCGCACCGTGGCATCGATGGGCAGTTTCGGATCGTCATCCTGCGCAACGACTTCAATTCGCGGATCAGAGTCGGTCAGCTCGAGAACGAATGCGAAAGGCAGATCGGACGGGTCGAGCAGCAGCCGCTTGCCGGCAAGACCGGGCAAACGTGCATTTACTTGGGGATGTTGCCGCATCGCGCCTCGGATGATCCGCTGCGCCAGCCAGCGCACAGGCCCGACGGGCAGAAATTCCAACGGTCGCCCGAGGAGAAGACTGACGCTCAAGGGCACTCTCGAATCAATTGTAAGCGATGTTCTCAGGCCACGGCCTTGAGATTGGGCGTAGCGGGATAGGTCCATGGCAGGAGTTCGTCGAGGCGGCTGTTGGGGTGACCGTCGACGATGCGGGTGATGACGTCGGCCAGGTAGGCGTACGGCTCGACG
>JAUXWH010000056.1 GCA_030681365.1 Bradyrhizobium sp. | reverse complement strand
GACTTTGCCCGCTTTTTGAAGTTGCTGACGCTGGCGGGCTCCGGCGGCGCGCTGATGCTGTCGATGAATTATAATTCATCGACAGCATCAGCGCGCCGCCGGAGCCCGCCAGCGTCAGCAACTTCAAAAAGCGGGCAAAGTCGTCGACCACGAAGCTGCCGCCGAACAGGACGAAGCGGCCGGCCGGCAGCGACAGCAGGAAGCCCGCAGTGATGGCGATGAGGGCAATGCACCAGCCGTTGACCGTCGCGGAGGACCGCTCGCCGGAAAAGGCGCCGACCATCAGCATCAGCATGGCGCCGAGCGCCAGCACGATTTCCGGCAGGATCGGCAGCAAGTCTTGAATCGCCGGGCCCGTCATGGCACCGCCCTCCCCGTGCCGCTCGGTGGCGCGGCGGTGACGGCGGTCTTGGTGACGCCGATCGCCCGGTTGTAATTGTCGAGAAGGTTGGCGACCGAGGCCGACGACATGTCCAGCACCGGCTTCGGCCAGACGCCGAACAGGATGGTCAGCGCCACCAGCGGCGCGAAGATCACGCCCTCGCGCCAGCCGATGTCACGGATGCCGGCCATGCTCGGCCGCAGCGCGCCGAACACCATCTTGCGGTACAGCCACAGCGCATAGCCGGCCGACAGGATGACGCCGAGGGTCGCCAGCGAACCGACGACGACATTGGCCTTGAAGGCGCCGATCAGCGCCAGGAATTCACCGACAAAGCCGGAGGTGCCCGGCAGGCCGACATTGGCCATGGTGAAGACCATGAAGATGAAGGCATAGACCGGCATGCGGTTCACCAGCCCGCCATAGGCGGCGATCTCGCGGGTATGCATGCGGTCGTAGACGACACCGACGCAGAGGAACAGCGCGCCGGAGACAATGCCGTGCGAAATCATCTGGAAAATGCCGCCGGCGACGCCCTGCGTATTCGCGGCGAAGATGCCCATGGTGACAAAGCCCATGTGCGCCACCGAGGAATAGGCGATCAGCTTCTTGACGTCCTCCTGCATCAGCGCCACCAGCGAGGTGTAGATGATGGCGACGACGGACAGCGCGAACACCAGCGGCGCGAAGTCCTGGCTGGCCAGCGGGAACATCGGCAGCGAGAAGCGCAGGAAGCCGTAGCCGCCCATCTTCAGAAGGATGGCAGCCAGGATCACTGAACCGGCGGTCGGCGCCTCGACGTGGGCGTCCGGCAGCCAGGTATGCACCGGCCACATCGGCATCTTCACCGCAAAGGACGCGAAGAACGCCAGCCACGCCCAGGTCTGCAGGCCGGGCGGGAAACCGTAGCGCAGCAGTTCGACAATGTCGGTGGTGCCGGCCTGCCAGTACATCGCCATGATGGCGAGCAGCATCAGCACCGAGCCGGCCAGCGTGTAGAGGAAGAACTTGAAGCTGGCATAGACGCGGCGCGGGCCGCCCCAGACGCCGATGATCAGGAACATCGGGATCAGGCCGCCCTCGAAGAAAAGGTAGAACAACACCAGATCGAGCGCCGAGAAGGTGCCGATCATCAGCGTTTCCAGCACCAGAAACGCGATCATGTATTCCTTCACCCGCGTCTGGATCGAGGTCCAGCTGGCGAGGATACAGAGCGGCATCAGCGCGGTGGTGAGGATGACGAAGGGCAGCGAGATGCCGTCGACGCCCATGTGGTAGTTGGCGACGCCGAGCCAGGGCAGCTTCTCGACGAACTGGAATTCGGCTGACGTGGCGTCGAAGCGCCACACCATGATCAGCGACACGGCAAAGGTAATGAGCGTCGCCCACAGCGCGACCCAGCGCGCGGTGCCGCGCGCCACGGGCGAATTGCCCCGCGCCATCAGCGCGATCAGCAGCGCGCCCAGCAGCGGCAGGAAGGTGACGACCGAAAGAATGGGCCAGTTGATACTCATCAGCGCACCGCGAACATGAAGTAAGTGATGAACGCGGCCGCACCGATCAGCATCGCGAAGGCGTAGTGATAGAGATAGCCGGTCTGCAGCCGCACCACGTTGCGGGTGACGTCGAGCACGCGGGCGGAAATGCCGTCTGGGCCGAAGCCGTCAATCAGCCAGCCGTCGCCGCCCTTCCACAGTGCGCGGCCGAGCCATTTGGCGGGCCGCACGAAGATGAAGTCATACAGCTCGTCGAAGTACCACTTGTTGAGCAGGAAGCGGTACAGGCCGTCGTGCTGGCGCGCCAGCTCGACCGGAATATCGGGCCGGCGAATGTAGAAGTGCCAGGCGATGACGAAGCCGATGGCCATCATGATGGTTGGCGACAGCGCCACGATCAGCGGCACGTGGTGCAGGTCTTCCAGCACGGTGTTGCCTTTGGCGAAGGTCAGCGAGTCGCGGAAGAACCCGGCGACTCCGTTGCCGGCGAAGACGTCCTTGAACGGATAGCCGGCGGCCACCGAACCGATCGCCAAAAACACCAGCGGCACCAGCATCACCATCGGCGCCTCGTGCGCCTCCTTCCAGTGCTTGCGGTCGTGCGGTTCGCCGTGGAAGGTCTTGAAGATCAGCCGCCAGGAATAGAACGAGGTCAAAAGCGCCGCCACGACCGTGCAGGTGAAGGCGTAGATCGCCATCGGGCTCTTGGCGACGAAGGCCGCCTCGATGATGGCGTCCTTGGAGAAATAGCCGGCGGTCAGCGGGAAGCCCGTCAGCGCCAGCGTGCCGACCAGCATCATCGCGTAGGTGAACGGGATGCGATCCTTCAGCCCGCCCATGTTGCGGATGTCCTGCTCGTGATGCATGGCGTGGATCACCGCGCCCGAGCCGAGGAACAGCAGCGCCTTGAAGAAGGCATGGGTGAACAGGTGGAACATGCCGACCGAATAGGCGCCGGCGCCCATGGCGACGAACATGTAGCCGAGCTGCGAACAGGTCGAATAGGCGACGATGCGCTTGATGTCGTTCTGCACCAGGCCGATGGTGGCGGCGAACAGCGCCGTGGTGGCGCCGATGAACATGACGAAGGTCTGCGCGTTCGGCGCCAGCTCGAACAGCGGCGACAGACGCGCCACCATGAACACGCCGGCCGTCACCATGGTGGCGGCGTGGATCAGCGCCGACACCGGGGTCGGGCCTTCCATGGCGTCCGGCAGCCAGGTGTGCAGCAGGAACTGCGCCGACTTGCCCATGGCGCCCATGAACAGCAGCAGGCAGATCAGCGTCAGCGCGTCGGCCTGCCAGCCGAAGAAGTTGATGGTTTTGCCGGTCATCGCCGGCGCCTGCGCGAAGATGGTGTCGAAGTCGACCGCGCCGACCATCATGAACAGCGCGAATATGCCGAGCGCGAAGCCGAAGTCGCCGACCCGGTTGACCACGAAGGCCTTGATCGCCGCCGCGTTGGCCGAGGGCCGGTTGTACCAGAAGCCGATCAAGAGGTATGAGGCCAGCCCGACGCCTTCCCAGCCGAAGTACATCTGCAGGAAGTTGTCCGCCGTCACCAGCATCAGCATGGCGAAGGTGAACAGCGAGAGGTAGCTGAAGAAGCGGGCCCGGTGCGGGTCATCGGCCATGTAGCCGATGGAGTAGACGTGGACGAGGCTCGATACCGTCGTCACCACCACCAGCATGACCGCCGTCAGCGTATCGACGCGCAGGATCCATCTGAGGTCGAGGTCGCCGGACTGGATCCAGCGCATCACCTCGACCTTGACCGCCTCGGCGTGGCCGGCGCCTTCCGGCGCGAACCAGTAGCCGGCAAAGACGACCCAGCTCAGCAGGGCCGCCGCGATCAAGAGCCCGGTGGTGATGTATTCGGAGACCTTGTGTCCGATCAGCCGGCCGAGCAGGCCCGCGACCAGCGCCCCGATCAGCGGGAAAAAGACGATGGCTTGAATCACGGCGTCAGCCCTTCATCATATTGACGTCGTCAACCGCGATGGAGCCGCGGTTGCGGAAGAAGACCACGAGGATGGCAAGGCCGATGGCGGCCTCCGCGGCGGCGACCGTCAGGATCAGCAGCGCGAAAACCTGTCCGGCGAGATCGTTGAGGTGCGCCGAAAACGCCACGAAGTTGATGTTGACCGCAAGCAGGATCAATTCGACCGACATCAGGATGATGATGATGTTCTTGCGGTTGAGGAAGATCCCGAACACCCCGAGGGTGAAGAGGATCGCCGCCACGGTCAGGAAGTGACCCAGCCCTATGCCTGTTGCTGCCAGCATGTCTAGAGCCCCTGCCCCGGTTTGACCTTGACCAATTCGACGCCCTCGTGCCGCTTGCGGCTGGTCTGCTTGAAGATGTCCTGCCGCTTGATGCCCGGCTTATGCCGAAGCGTCAAAACGATCGCCCCGATCATCGCCACCAGCAGCACCGCGCCCGCCGCCTGGAACAGGAAGACGTAGCGCGTATAGAGCACCTGCCCGAGCGCGCGGGTGTTCTCGATGGTGCTGTCGATCGGCATGACCGCCGTACTTGCCACCTCGGGCGTGAGCACAAAACTGCCCGCAACCAGCAGCAATTCGAGCAGCAGGATGATGCCGACGACGACACCCGCCGGCGCATATTGCAGCATCCCCTGGCGCATGCCGGCGAAATCGACGTCGAGCATCATCACCACGAAGAGGAAGAGCACGGCGACGGCGCCGACATAGACGACGATCAGGATCAGCGCCAGGAACTCCGCCCCGGCAAGCATGAACAGCCCGGCCGAATTGACGAAGCAAAGGATCAGGAACAGCACCGAGTGGACGGGATTGCGCGATGCGATCACCATCAGCGCCGACGCAACGGCGATGATCGAGAAGACGTAGAAGAAGAAGAGCGGCAGCGTCATCTCAATCCTTACCGGTACGGCGCGTCGACGGCGATGTTACGCGCGATCTCGCGCTCCCAGCGGTCGCCATTGGCCAACAGCCTGTCTTTGCTAAAATACAACTCCTCGCGGGTCTCCGTGGCGAACTCGAAGTTCGGCCCCTCGACGATGGCGTCGACCGGGCAAGCCTCCTGGCACAGGCCGCAATAGATGCATTTGACCATATCGAGGTCATAGCGCACCGTGCGCCGGGTGCCGTCGTTCTGTCGCGGTCCCGCCTCGATGGTGATCGCCTGTGCCGGGCAAATCGCCTCGCAGAGCTTGCAGGCGATGCAGCGCTCTTCCCCGCTCGGATACCGGCGAAGCGCGTGCTCGCCGCGGAAGCGTGGGCTCACGATGCCCTTCTCAAAGGGATAGTTGATCGTCTTCTTGGGCGAGAAGAAGTAGCGCATCGAGAGAAAGAAGGCGCCGACGAACTCCCGCAGCAGCAATGAGTTGAGGAACTGGACGAAGCGCATCACATCGCACCTCCGTGCCAGCCCCAGCCGGTGATCTGGAGCACCGCGGCAACGATGATGACCATCGCCAGCGAAATGGGGAGAAAAACCTTCCAGCCGATCCGCATCAACTGGTCGTAGCGGTAGCGCGGCACGAACGCCTTCACCATGGC
>JAUXWH010000229.1 GCA_030681365.1 Bradyrhizobium sp. | reverse complement strand
CCGGCGCCGAAAGCCGCGCCTCCGCCGCCGCCGAAACCCGCGACGCCTCCGCCGCCACCTCCGGCTGCGCGTACCGCGCCTCCACCGCCGCCGGCGGCAGCACCCTCCCCGGTGCCGCCGAAGCCGCCGACTGCCCCCAGCGTCGCGCCCCAGCAGAAAGGCGCGCCCCCGGCCCTGGGCGGCAGGCAATCGCCGCCGCCCTCAGCCGCTCCGACTCCGGTTCCGCCGCCGGCTCAAACCACGCCGACGCGGCCCCCGGCGGGCACCGGCGCGGCTACACCGCCGCCTGGAGCGAGGCCATCGGGAGCCCCGCCCGCCGCAGGCGCGCCTTCAACTCAAACCACCACGCCCCCGGGGACGCCAGGCGCTGGAACGGCAACGCCGTTGCCGCCCCCGGCACGCACCGGACCGGCTCCGGGTGGCCCGGCGCCGACCGCTGCGCCGACCGCTTCGCCCACACCGACGGCCTCGCCCACACCGGGCGGCCCTGCGCCGACGGCGAGTCCGACAGCTCCGGGAACACCCGCCGCTCCAGGTGCGCCGACCGCCGCGCCGGCCCCAGGCGGAATCGGCGGACGGACTGCGTTGCCACCGGGCGCACCGATAGCGCGCCGTCCGCCGCCAACGGTCAGCGCGCCGATTCCGCCCGCGCCGCCTCCGGCCCAGGCCCTGACGCCGATCGCGCCGGGCGCGCCGGCGGTGGGCACCAGAACGATGGAAGGTTTCAAAGGCCAACGCCGGGAAAGCCAGCAAGACGGACGCACGGTGTTCACCGAGCCCGGCCGGGTCATCGTTCGCGATCCCAGCGGCCAGTCGTTCATCCGCCACAACGAAGTGGATCGCTTCCGTCATGGCGCCCGCGACATCAGGACCGAGCGCCGCGGCAACGAGACGCGCACCATCGTGATCCGTCCCGATGGTACGCAGATCATCACCGTGAACGATCGTGACGGTCGGCTGATGCGCCGGATCCGCCGGGACCAGCGCGGCCGCGAAATCATCATCATCGACAACAGCTATCGCGGCCCGCGCGGCATCGGTGGATTCTATGTCGACCTGGCGCCGCCGATCCTGCACATTCCGCGCAATCGCTACATCGTCGAAGCCGATGAAGCGTCGCCGGATTTGCTCTACGAGACCATGATGGCGCCGCCGGTGGAGCGGCTCGACCGGCGTTATTCGCTGGACGAGATCCGTTACAGCCCCTCGGTGCGCCAGCGCATGCCGAGCATCGACGTCAACAGCATCAACTTCGAAACCGGATCGTGGGAAATTCCGCCCGATCAGGCATCGAAGCTGCAGGCGATCGCCGACGGACTGAACCGCGCCATCGCGGCCAACCCGCGCGCGGTATTCCTGATCGAGGGCCATACGGACAGGGTGGGATCGGACATCGACAATCTGTCACTGTCGGATCGCCGCGCCGAATCCGCCGCCACGCTGCTGACGCAGCAATTCGGCGTCCCGATGGAAAACCTGACCTCGCAGGGTTACGGCGAGCAATATCCAAAGGAAGACGTCGACGGGCCGAGCGCCGTCAACCGCCGCGTCACGATTCGCAACATCACGCCGCTGCTCAACGGTGGAACGGCATCGCTGCCGCCCCCGCCGCCCGGCACCGCGCCGCCGCGCTGAGGCAAGTCGACACCAATAAAAAATGGCCGGGAGAAATCCCGGCCATTTCATTTTGTCATTCTGCCGTTCAGGCGCTCAGCGCCCGCGGCGGCAGGATGGCTTCGCAGATCGCCTGGGCATGGCGGTGGTCGGTGCCGCAACAGCCGCCGAGCATGCGCATCGCCGGGAAGGCGCGCCTGAGATCGCGGTAGCGTCGGCCGAGATCGCGCGGATCGCCCGCATCGAGCGCCGTGGACTCATCGAGCTCGGCGTGGCTTTTGGTCGACGCGTTGGCCCGCACGCCGTGAATGCGTTTTACCCACGCCTCACCTTCCTCCAGCGCCTTCGCGAAATGCACCGGATGCGCGCAGTTGATCATGAAATATTCCGGCGCGCCCGCCGTCTCGCGATCGACGGCTTCGATGGCCTGGCGCAGCGTCTCGCCGTTGACCAGGCGGCCGTCGGTTTCCACAGTGAACGAGATCACCGCGGGAATGCCCTGGGCCTTGGCCGCACGCGCGATGCCGATCGCTTCGTTGACGGTATTCAGGGTGAACCCCGTCACCATGTCGGCGCCGCCTTCGACGAACGCGGCAATCTGTGCGGCGTGATAGGCTTCGGCCTCCGCCGCATCCATATTGCCCGCCTTGTAGCCGTCGCCGCGCGGGCCGATCGCGCCGCTGATAACGCAGGGCGCCTCCGGCCGCTCCCAACTGGCGCGAAGGCTCTCCAGGAACGCAATCGAACGGACGTTGATCGCCTTGAGAGCGGCGGTGTCATAGCCGAGCTTGTCGCCCCAATCGGGATTGGCGCGCCATGTCGGGCTGTCGAGCACGAAGCCCGTGCCATGCTGGCGCGCGACCGCGAGATAGGCTTCGTAATATTGCTTCAGCTTCTGCCGGCCGTCCGGGCTGTCGAGCAACACGAAGGCTGCAAAGTGCGGCAGTTCAATTCCTTCGTGAAAGATCAGCGTGGTCTCCATGCCGCCGTCGGCGAGAAAAAGGCCGCCGCGGCGTTGCGGCAGGTCGTGTCGGTATTTTGTCACTTCAATATTCTCCTTGATCAATAAGGCCGGTGCCCTCCCGTTAGGTCTCGCGACACCGGCTTGGGTCTGACTGGGACTGGTGCCGCATAATGTCGCGGCTTCCTAGCAGGCGCGTGGTGCGGCTGAACCTTTCGATGAAAAATGATACGAAATCAGAAGGTTGTACGGCGCGGACGAAGCCGCGGCGCGGCGGTGCGCGCAACAATCCGTACCGCGAGTACGGTTTTTTCCGGCAAGGTTTTTCGGAGCGTGAAATGGGAAAAGGCGAAGCGACGCGGGAGCGGATTCTCGAGATCGCGGAAGCGGCCGTCCTCGCCAAGGGATTTGGCGCCACCTCGATCGAGGAAGTCATCGCGGAAGCCGGCCTCACCAAGAGCGGCTTCTTCTATCACTTCAGGGACAAGAACGCGCTTGCCCGCGAGATGGTCCGCCGTTACGTCGCGACCAATGACCGGTTGTTCGACGACATCTTCGAGCGCGGCCGGCAACTGTCGGACGATCCGCTGCAGGCGTTCCTGATCTCGCTGAAGCTGCTCGCCGAAGTGATGGCCGACCTGCCGAACGGCCATCCCGGCTGCCTGATTGCCAGCATCTGCTACCAGGAGCGGTTGTTCGATCGCGAGGTGCGCGATCTCACTGCCCAGTCGGTGCGCGACTGGAATGCACGCTTCCGCGGCATCTTCGACGGAATCGCCGCGGTCTATCCGCCGAGGGAGGAGGTCGATCTCGACGATCTCGCCGACATGCTGTCATGCACCGTCGACGGCGCCATCATCCTGTCCAAGACGCTGAACGATCCGCGCCGGCTGGAACGGCAGATCCTGATCTTTCGCAGCTGCGTCAAGCTGATGTTCGCGCCGCCGGCGCTTTCGTAGATGCACTTTCTTCTCCCCTCCCCCCGCGCGCTCTTGCGCGTGGTGGGGAGGGGAGAAGAAAAGTGCGCTATTGCCCCGCCGGCGCCAGGCCAAGCGCATCGGCGATGACGTGGAATACGTCGGTGTTGTCCATCGACCCGTGGACCCGTTCGCTGCCGGGCCCGGTCGCGGTCAGGATCACGTCCTCTCCCGAATGCACGCTGGCGCCCATCATGGCCGGCAGATTGCCGAAACGCAGCACCACGCCGGGTACATCCTTGTATTTTTCATTGGCCTTGAAGGTCCCGGCCTGCTCGCCCTTGACCGTCGGTTGATTCGGGTCATCGAGCTTCGGGCGGAAGGTTTCGTAGTGGTCCGGCAGGCTGGCCGAGAACAAGGCGAGCCGCCGGCTGACATCGACGCGCGACGGATAGCCTTCCGCGTCGGGAGCCGGATAATTGGGGAATCCCGCCTTCTCATAGACGCCCACGCGCTCGCGCAGCGGCACGTTCGGCGTCGTGCTCATGTCGTCATTGATGGTGCCGACAAGGCTGTTGGGATGATTGTGATCCGCCACCACCAGGATCAGCGTGTCGTCCCCGCGCGCCCGCGCCCAGTCGCGCGCCAGCCGCACCGCATTGTCGAGCATGATGGTGTCGTAGACCGCGCGCTCCATGTCCAGCAGATGCGCGTATTTGTCGATCATTCCGGATTCCACCATCAGGAAGAAGCCCGCATCGTTTCGCGACAGCACGTTCAGCGCGGCCTCGACCTGTTCGGTCAAATCGGGCTGCTCGGGAAACTTGCTGACGCCGCCGCCTTTCAGAAATTTACGGTCCAACGCGCCGTCCATATTCCCCGTCGCGAACAGGCCGAGCAATTGGCGCGTATCGGATTGGGCCGCCAGCGCATTGAGTTCGCCCGCCGTCGTCGCCGCCCTGTAGCCGGCTTCGCGAAACCGGGCGACATAGTCGATATCGTCCTTCCGCTTCGAGCCGGGCGCGCCTTTCGGCAGGAAGTTCGCAGCTCCGCCGCCCATCAGCACATCCGGTCGAGCAGCGAAGAACTGTTCGACGATCTCGTCGAAGGTGGCGCGGCGGCGGGTATGCGCGATCATCGCGGCCGACGTCGCATCCGCGACTTCGGTATTGGTGACGATACCGATGCCCATATTGAGCCGCCGCTTCGCCAGACTGGTGATGGTTTCCACCCGGGGGTCGTCGAACGGATTGGCGGTGCGGTCGGCATAGACGCCCATCGCGTTGACGGCGGCCTTGTGGCCGGTGGCGAAGGCGCTGGCAGCGTTGGCCGAATCGGTGATGATCGAATCCGAACCGGCGGTCGCCACCAGCGCCATGTGGGGCATGTCGTCGATGGCCAGCTTGCCGAGGCTCTTGCCTTCCGTGATGCCCTTGGAGAGCAGCCGCGCGGCGGCGCGATGGGCCGGCGACAACCCGTCGCCGATGAACAGGATGACGTTCTTCGCCTTGCGCGGCCCGGTGCCGGTGACCGTCCACGCCAGCTTGCGGCTGCGCGTGCCATCGCCGACCTCGACCGTGACGCGGCCGGGCTTCGTCAGCGCCACGTCGCGCAGCAGCAGCGCCGACTGCTCCTTGCCGTCTTCGCGCTCGATGAACGTCGCGGCCCGGCCGAACGCGGCGGCATAGTCCTCGCCGTTCACCGTCACTTTCAACTTCGCCGGGTCGACCCGATCGGGGAATTCGACCTTGAAGTCGAATTTGGCGCCGGCAAGAATTTCGGCGCGGTCGATCGGGTAGACGGTCTGGGCAAGGACCGATGATCCCGGCGCCAGGACCATGAGGGATGCTGCGGCGAAATGCTTGATCATGATGGTGCTCCGCGTCAGAAAATTCCGCCGCGTGCACTGGGCGACATCTATCGCAGGAGAACGATTATCGCAGAGGAGCGCGCGGCGTCTGTCATTCTACCGGCCGCGAATGACAACTCCATTACGCGAGCTTGATGAAGCCCGCCGCCACAAAGTTGCGTCCGCGCGGCTCAGCCCTTGTCGTTATCGAGCTTGAGGATGTCGGAACCTTCGCCCATCGACAGCAAGCCCGTCTTTGCATAGAGATTCAGCTTGGCGCGGGTATCCGTGATGTCGAGGTTGCGCATGGTCAGCTGGCCGATACGGTCCGCCGGCGTGAACGCCGCATCTTCCACCTTCTCCATGCTCAGCCGCTCCGGCTGATAGGTCAGATTGGGACTCTCGGTGTTCAGGATCGAGTAGTCGTTGCCACGGCGCAGCTCGAGCGTCACCTCGCCGGTGACGGCGCGTGCCACCCAACGCTGGGCGGTTTCGCGCAGCATCAGGGCCTGGGAATCGAACCATCGCCCCTGGTAAAGCAACCGGCCAAGGCGCATGCCGCTGACCCGGTATTGCTCGATGGTGTCTTCATTGTGGATGCCCGTGACCAGGCGCTCATAGGCGATGTGCAGCAGCGCCATGCCGGGAGCCTCGTAAATGCCGCGGCTCTTGGCCTCGATGATCCGGTTCTCGATCTGGTCGCTCATGCCGAGGCCATGCCGGCCGCCGATGGCGTTGGCTTCGAGGAACAGCGCGACGGGATCGGCGAAGGTCTGGCCGTTCAGCGCGACCGGCTGGCCTTCCGCAAAACGCACCGCGACCCTTTCGGCCTTGACGACGCAGTCGTCGCGCCAGAACGGCACGCCCATGATCGGGTTGACGATCTTGATGCCGCTGTCGAGGCTCTCGAGATCCTTCGCCTCGTGGGTGGCGCCGAGCAGATTGCTGTCGGTCGAATACGCCTTCTCGGCGCTCATCTTGTAGGCGAAGCCGCTCGATGTCATGAACGCCGACATTTCCGCGCGGCCGCCCAGTTCGTCGATGAACTGCTGGTCGAGCCAGGGCTTGTAGATCCGCAAATCAGGATTGGTCAGCAGGCCGTAACGGTAGAACCGCTCGATGTCGTTGCCCTTGTAGGTGGAGCCATCGCCCCAGATGTTGACGCCGTCCTGCTTCATCGCCGAGACCAGCATCGTGCCCGTCACCGCGCGGCCGAGCGGCGTGGTGTTGAAATAGGCGATGCCGCCGGTCGAGACGTGGAAGGCGCCGGACTGGATGGCGGCAATGCCTTCGTGAACCAGTTGCGTGCGGCAATCCACCAGCCGGGCTTTCTCGGCGCCGAACTCCAGCGCCTTGCGCGGAATCTCGTCGTAGTCGGTCTCGTCAGGCTGGCCGAGATTGGCGGTATAGGCAAAGGTGCGGGCGCCCTTTTGCTTCATCCACAGCAGCGCCGCTGACGTGTCGAGGCCGCCCGAGAAAGCGATACCGACTTTTTCCCCCTTGGGCAGGCTTTTCAGAATCGTACTCATGGAGCTTCCAATCGGTCGAAATGGCGGGCGTTGTCTTGCGGCTTGAATGGGCGAATAACAAATTTGGCGTCGATGGGCACGCGTTTAATGGCGCCGGACGTGGCGGACTCGAACTTACCGCGTGCCAACGTCCTGCCCGCGCCATTTCTGCCGCAGCCGGTAGAGCGGCCAGGCGAACCGCGTCAGCGCGGCGTCGATGCGCGCGTCGGTGAGCCGGGTCGAGGGCCAGCGGTAGATCCAGGCAAAGGCCAGCCAGATCACGACGAACGTCACCAGCCCGGCGATCGCGACGTCAGTGAAAAAATGGCCGCCGAACGCCATCCGCAGTCCGCTGGTGACCACGCCGAACACCGTCGCGGCGGTAAACGCCAGCGGCCGCCAGGCCGGCGGCGTCAGCGCCGCGGGCGCGTAGGTCCAGAACGCGGTGGCGGCCTCGCCGGAAAAGAACGAGCAGTTGCGGGCGCAGCTGCCGCGCGGGTCCCACCACGGCACGAATTGCTGCTGACCGTCGAATTGCGTGACCACGATGGGACGCGGCCGGCCCCAATGGCTCTTGAAGGTGAGATTGGTGAGAATCCCGGCGGAGAGAACCAGCGTCACCAGCAGGAACATGACCGTCCGGCCGGGGACCAGCAGCGGCTTGTCCGGCCGCGCCAGTTTCACCACCAGCGCGACGATCGAGGGCAGCGCAATGCCCCACGCGATCCACATCGCGGCGTCGCGCGCGAACATCGCCAGCGTGTTGAATTTCAGCGGAAAGGTCTTGTTCGACGCATCGAAGAACAGGCCGGCCAGCTGCAGATCGAGCTCGGGATAAATCCCGAACAGCAATCCGACAACAAGCGCCAGGGCCAGCGCCGTGTAAAGTCCGGTTCGGTTCATGGCGCGGGGTTTAGCCGAGCCGGCCGGGGATGAAAAGACGTCCGGGCCGCTTCCTCATGACGCTGGCGGCGCCGGCGAATGCGACGGCAGCGGCGGCGGGGGCGTCAGCGGGCGGAGCGGTTCCCGCCAGCCGCCGGCATTGCGGCCCGCGATCACCCAGTACACGAGGCCCGCGACAATGCCGGCGCCGGTCATGATTTCGAGATGGCGGCGGACGATGCCCTCGAAGCGGAGCGTGTCGGGATCGAACGGGATCAGGCCGAGATAGCAGGCGAGACCGACGATGCCGCCGCCCAGCGCGTAAGCCAGCACGCTCCTGACGTAAAACGCCTCGGTGATCAACACCACGATGGTCGCCGGCAGCAGCGCAAAGCCGCTGAGGAAGATGAAGCCGAAACCCAGCACGATGTTCACCGCATCCTCGTCGATCGGACCGCCGGCGAAATCGGAAAATTCCGGGAACAGCACCGCGCCGATCACGATCATCCCCGCCACCAGGCAGGCGGCGAGGACGGCGAACAGGATGACGAACAGGCGCCCGATCAGTGCCATTGAATCAAACTCACCGTCATTGCGAGCGAAGCGACGCAAGATAGAAAGATTGTCTCGTCGCAGCGCTTGCAAGCCACAACAACACTGTCGTTGCCCGGCTTGACCGGGCGATCCAGTACGCCGCGGCTTCTCGGCACTATCGCTGGCGTCTCTGGAATACTAAGTCGCCCGGTCATAGGCGAGCGAAGCGACGCCGTCCTTCGGACGCCTATGCCGGGCGATGACACCGGTGTTTTTTCATCCAGCGCGGCCTGCATCAGTCCGTCATCGCCATGGCGCGCAGCGCCTGGCGTTCGCGCGCCGACAGCTTTTCGGTCTCCGACTTCAACTGGCCGCAAGCCGCAAGGATGTCGCGGCCGCGCGGCGTGCGCACCGGCGAGGAGTAGCCGGCGTTGAAGATGTATTCGGAGAATTTCTCGATCTGGTCCCAGTCCGAACATTCGTAGCGCGTACCCGGCCACGGATTGAATGGAATGAGGTTGATCTTGGCGTGGATGCCCTTCAGCAGCTTGACCAGCAGCCTGGCGTCGTCGAGCGAATCGTTGACGCCCTTCAGCATCACATATTCGAAGGTGATGCGCCGCGCATTGGACGAGCCGGGATAGTCGCGGCAGGCCTGCAGCAGTTCGGCGATCGGATATTTCCGGTTCAGCGGCACCAGTTCGTCGCGCAACTCGTCGCGCACCGCATGCAGCGAGATCGCCAGCATGACGCCGATCTCGTCGCCGGTGCGGGCGATGTTGGGCACCACGCCGGAGGTCGACAGCGTGATGCGGCGGCGGGAAATGCCGATGCCTTCATTGTCGGAGACGATCAGCAGCGCGTCGCGCACCGCCTCGAAATTATACAGCGGCTCGCCCATGCCCATCATGACCACATTGGTGACGAGGCGGCTCCCGGTGGGCGTCTCGCGGTCGGCCCAGTCGTTGAGACGGTCGCGCGCCACCATGATCTGGCCGACGATTTCGCCCGCGGTGAGGTTGCGCACCAGCCGCTGGGTGCCGGTATGGCAGAACGAGCAGGTCAGCGTGCAGCCGACCTGCGAGGAAACGCAAAGCGTGCCGCGGTCGGTTTCCGGAATATAGACGCACTCGACTTCATGCGCCTTTTCGACGCTGTCGCCGCTCGGCAGTCGCAGCAGCCATTTGCGGGTGCCGTCGCTGGAGATCTGCTCGGCGACCACCTCGGGCCGCGCCACGGTAAAGTGCGCCTCGAGTGTGCTGCGCATCTCCTTGGAGATGCTGGTCATGTCGGCAAAATTCTGCGCGCCGCGGACATAGATCCAGTGCCACAACTGCTGCACCCGCATCTTGCGCTGTGCCGGCGCCACGCCGATGCCGCCGAGCGCATCGGAAATCTCCGCGCGCGACAACCCGATCAGCGACGGCTTGGCCAGCGGCACATAGGTTTCGAGCGCGATCTTTTCCAATGGCGCGCCGGCGCCGGAATGGGCTTCTGTCGAATGGGTCAAGGTGTCAGTCATGGACATCAAATAGGCCTTCCAGAGCCTGCTGGAAAGCCACCAAATACGACGTTTTCAGCGTCAAAATGCGGCTTAGCGCTTGCAATCCTGCGCCAGCCGGTCGAGCGCCTGGGAAAGCCCCTTCAGCGAGAAGACGTCCGTGGTCTCGGTGCCCTTCGCCGAAATGCCCTTGATCGTCAGATCGCTGGCCTTGCGCATGGCTTCAACCATCCGTTCTTCCTCGGCGGCGTTCTTGATCCAGAGACCGTCGCCCTGGGTGTACATCGCGTAGGCGGCGCCACCGACCTCCAGCGTCGATTCCGAGCCCGGCTTCAGCGGATAGCCGATCATGACCGAGACTTCGTTGACGACCTTTTCCGCCGGGCGCGTGGAGACAAAGGCGTAGGCCGGGTCACGCGGGCGATTCGGTGGATTGGTTTTCGACGACGAGGGTTTTGCCAGCGCGAAGCACACCTTTTTGCCGTTCGGCATCGCGGTGTAGGCGCCCCAGCTGCCGAACTGGCCGATCAGCGTCGGCTCCGCGTCTTTCGACGACGCGCCCTGCGCCTGCGCCGGGATCGCGACCCCGCACACAACCACACTCGCCATCAGGGATATCAGGATTCGCCGCACAGACATGACCAAATCTGGTTCCCTCATTATTGTGACTGGAAGATGGCCCCGGCATCTTAAATCACTGACCGATGGATAACCGGGAAACGCCTTTTTGGGAAGGCAGTTACCGATCGCTGAGCCGGGCGCAAGCAAAACATGATGGCGCGTTCGGCCTCAGCCCTTCGACCGCGCCGCGCGCTGCTTCTCCCACTGCGCGTCGCTCCATTGCAGCAGATCCTCGGCGCCGGAACTGCGCAGATGCGCGCCGCCGTCCTGCACCACCATCTCGCCGTTGATGTAGCCGGCGCGGTCCGAAATCAGGAAACTGGCGAGGTCGGCCAGTTCGCCATGTTCACCGACCCGGCCGAGCGGATTTTTCGACGCCCAGCCGTCGTCGCGGCCCTGGGGTCGAAGCTGGCCCGACGACCCCTGCGTGGGGAAGGCGCCCGGCGCGATCGCTACCGTGCGGATGCCCCTGGGGCCCCACTCCACGGCGAGGCTCCTGGTCATCGCGAGGATGGCGGACTTCGCCATCGCCGAGGGCACCGTGAAGGCGCGTCCGGTAATCGTCGAGGTCGAGAGAATGCTCAGCACCACGCCCTTGTGTGCGCCTTCGATCCAGCGCCTGCCGGCGCCGAGCGTGCAATACATTGCGCCGTGCAGGGTCGGCGCCAGAACCGCGTCCGCCGCGCGAAACGACAGATGCTCGGTCTGCGCGATGAAGGTCGCGGCGGCATTGTTGACCAGCACGTCGAGCGGCGCCTCGCGCCACACCGCGTCCATCATGGCCTCGACCGCGGCGCCGTCGCGGATGTCGCATCTGATGACGCCGACCTTGCCGCCGAATTCGCTGCGCATCTGCGCCGCCGTTGCCTCCAGCAGCTCGAGCCGGCGGCCGCAGATGATCAGTTCGGCGCCAAGCTCGACGAAGCGGCGCCCCATCGCCGCACCGAGCCCGGAACCGCCGCCGGTGACCAGTATGCGTTTGTTCGCCAGCAGGCCTTTTTCGAACATCGTTTGATTCCTCCGCCCTGTATTGTAGCCCGACGCCAAATCCGGCATGAAGCGTTCAGCCCTCTTTGTGCGTCCGAAACTCAGGTGTGTCCATGAAAGCCATTCTCTGCTCGCAATATTGCGGTCCCGACGATCTCGTGCTGGCCGATGTGCCCGATCCCGTCGCCGGGCCCAATGAGGCCGTGATCGCGATCAAGTCCGCGGCGCTGAATTTCTTCGACCTGCTGATGATCCAGGGCAAATACCAGATCAAGCCGCCGTTCCCGTTCTCACCGGCGGCCGAAGTCGCGGGCGTGATCGAGAGCGTCGGCGCCGGGGTCACCAACCTCAAGGTCGGCGACCGCGTGGCGGCGTCCTGCGGCCACAATGGCGCGCGCGAAAAGATCGCGCTGCCGGCCGACACGATCGTCAAGATTCCCGACAATCTGGATTTCGATCGCGCCGCCGGAATCTTCATCATCTACGGTACCGCGCTGCATGCGCTGGAAGATCGCGCCAGCCTGAAGCCGGGCGAGACCATGGCGGTGCTGGGCGCCGCCGGCGGCACCGGCCTGGCGGCCTGCGAACTCGGCAAGCTGCTGGGCCTGAAGGTGATCGCCTGCGCTTCATCGGAAGAAAAGCTCGAATTCGCCAAGGCGCACGGCGCCGAGCTCGGACTGAACTACGCCACCGAAGACCTGAAGGAAGGCCTGCGACGGCTGACCGGCGGCAAGGGCGTCGACATCATCTTCGATCCGGTCGGCGGCACCTATGCCGAGGCCGCCTTGCGATCGATCGCCTGGGAGGGCCGCTTTCTGGTGATCGGATTCGCCGCCGGCGACATTCCGAAAATGCCGCTCAATCTCGCACTGCTGAAAGGCTGCGACATCCGCGGCGTATTCTGGGGCGCATGGGCAAGACTCAATCCGGAGAAGAACCGCGCCAATCTGGAGAAGCTGGTGAAATGGACCGCGGAAGGCAAGATCTCGTCGCATGTCGACCGCACCTTCCCGCTGGCGCAGACCGCCGACGCGTTGAAGGTGCTGGCCGGCCGCAAGGCGATGGGCAAGGTGATCCTGCATCCGTGAATAATGCCTGCGCTGCACGAGTGGTTTGCAGGCATTGCGTCACACTCCGCGGTCATCGCCCGGCCTTTCTTGACCGGGCGACCCAGTATTCCACAGCCGCCAGCGATAGAGCCGTGAAGCCGCGGCGTACTGGATCCCCGCCCTCGCGGGAATGACGATGGAATTTGCGGAACCAACCCGAACTACTTTTCGACGTCGCCACCAACTTCGACGTCTCGTCCATCGACGCCGCGCCGCAGCGCAGCGCGGGCGGCCTCGCGATGCTCCGGCATGATGTGGGCGGCGACCATCCGGATCGCGGTGGCGAGCACCGCGGCGTCGTCGGTGAAACCCAGCACCGGCAGCACGTCGGTGACGAAATCGAACGGGATGATGAAATAGGCGATGGCGCCGAGCAGCGCCGCCTGCACATGGCGCGGCGTCTGCCGGTCGAACGCGCAGTAATAGGCCGCGAGCAGTTCCTCGGCGAACGGCAGCCTGCCCGCCACCCGCTTCAGCTTGATCCAGAAGCGCCGGCGCACGCTTTCGCGGTCCTTCGCCAGTTCGTCGGCCGGCTCGAAACCCACGGTATGTTCGGATGCCATCGGTTGAGGCTCCCCCAAACTTGCGGCGGATCGCCGCGGCTCAAGCCCTGAAGCTGGGGATGCGGCGCCCCGGCTGCAAGATTGCGAAATCCCTTCAGGCGACGCCGAATTGCCTGGCAATCGCATTCATGGCCTTGGCGAGCCCGATATCGAGGGCGGTAACGCCGCCGGCGTCATGGGTCGCCAGCACCACTTCCACCGTCTTGTAGACGTTGCGCCATTCGGGATGATGATCGGTCTTCTCGGCCACCAGCGCGGCACGGGCCATGAACCCGAACGCTTCGCTGAAATCCTTGAAGACGAAGGTTCGCTCAATCGCCTCGCGGCCGAGCGTGTCGGTCCACCCCGGCAGCATTTCCAGCAACGCCGCCTTTCGCGCCTCCGCCGACAACCGTTCCGCCATGATAGCCTCCCGTTTCACGTGAACTTTACCCTAACACCGAAGCTGGTCTCAGGGATCCATGCCACAATAAGGCGGCAAAGCCGGTCCAGAGCCCTGCAGTAACCATGAGACGGATGTAACTCCGCGCCGACAGGAATCTTGCTAGAATATTGGTCCAACCGATTGGCAGCATGAATTTGAACGTCAAGCGATTGTTTGCGAGATCGACGAGCGGAGATCCCGACCTGGTCGAGCCGCCTGTGCCGCCGTCGCCTCGCTCCGCGAGGCGGAAGCGGATGTTCGTCACGCTGGCGGCGGTGCTCGCTTTGATCGGCGCGGTCGCGGCGACCTACCACTTTGCGATGCGCCCGGTGACCCTGCGGATCGCGGTCGGCCCGGCCAACAGCGACGACGTCAAGGTGGTTCAGACCCTGTCGCAGGCCTTTATCCAGGCGCGCGGCCAGGTCCGTTTGCGCCCGATGCAAACCGACGGCGCCAAGGCGAGCGCCCAGGCGCTGGCCGACGGCAAGGCCGACCTCGCCATCATCCGCGGCGATCTCGACGTACCGAAAAATGCCCAGGCCGTGGCGACGCTGCGCAAGAACGTCGCGGTGCTGTGGGTGCCGCCGGCGGCAAAGCTCAAAGGCAAGAAGGCCGTTCCCGGGATCACGAAGATCGTCCAGCTTTCCGGACAACGCATCGGCGTGGTCGGCCGCACCGAAGCCAATGTCAATTTGCTCAAGGTGATCCTGCGGCAATACGGGGTCGATCCGGGCAAGGTCGAGATCGTCCAGTTTCCGGCCCATGAAGCCGCCGAAGCCATCCGCAAGCAGACGGCGAACGCCTATCTCGCCGTCGGACCGGTCAACAGCAAGATCACCGCGGATGCGATCGCGGCCTCGATGCGCGATGGCGGGGTTCCGACCTTCCTCGCGATCGATTCGGCCGGGGCGATCGCACAGAACCACCCGGTTTACGAGGCCTCCGAAATACCCGCCGGCAGCTTCGGCGGCACGCCCGCCAGGCTCGAGGAGGAAGTCAAGACGATCGGCTTCGCCCACCACATCGTGGCGCGGAAGAGCCTGGAAGAATCGACGGTCGCCGCCTTCACCCGGCAGCTGTTCGCGATACGCCAGACCCTGAAGACGGATTTCCCGCTGGCGGCGCAGATCGAGACCCCCGACACCGACAAGGACGCCGTCCTGCCCGCGCATCCTGGCGCTGCGGCTTATGTCGACGGTGAGGAAAAGACCTTCCTCGACCGCTACAGCGATTTCATCTGGTTCGGACTGATGGGGCTGTCCATCATGGGCTCGGCCGGCGCCTGGTTCGCCGGCTACCTGAAGAAGGACGAGCGCCACAACAACAGCACATTGCGCGAACGGCTGCTGGACATGATCGCCGCCGCGCGGCGCTGCGATTCTATCGAAGAGCTCGACCGCATGCAGATGGAGGCGGATGATATCCTGCGCGATACGCTGCGCTGCTTCGAGCATGGCGCTATCGAGGAAGGGTCGTTGACCGCCTTCAATATCGCGCTCGACCAATTCCACAACGCGGTGGCCGACCGCAAGGCGGTTTTGATGAGCATGCCGCAAAGCCTGCAACGGACGGGCGCCCAGTTCCGGGCGACCGGGACGTTGTAAACGGCCGTTCCACAATCGAACCGTCACAAAACCGTTCTAGGCGTGTCAGCGGTTTCGGCGCATTCTGCCGGCCGGCTTGGAAGAGGCGCGCATGACCATAAAAATTTCCCGCCGGCGTTTGCTGACGACCGCCGCGGCTACCGGCATTGGCGTTCTGGCGATGCCCTATCTCAGCCGCGCCGCCGACCGGCCGCGGATCACCCATGGCGTGCAATCCGGCGACATCGGCGCCGATGGCGGCGTGGTGTGGGCGCGTGCGGACCGGCCCTCACAGATGATGGTCGAGGTCGCCACCACCGAATCGTTCAGCCATGCGAGGGTCTTGCCGCCGATCGCCGCACTGCCCGAAAGCGACTTCACCGCGAAAATGCTGCTGGAAAATCTTCCCGCCGGGCAGGAGATTTTTTATCGCGTCCGGTTTCGCGACCTCGCGCATCCCGCGATCTCGAGCGAGCCTGTGATCGGCCGCTTCCGCACTGCGCCTAGTGACCGCCGCGACGTCAGTTTCGTGTGGGGCGGCGACGTCGCCGGACAGGGCTGGGGCATCAACCCTGATGACGGCGGCATGGTCACCTTCGCCACCATGCGCAGGCACCGGCCGGATTTCCTGCTGCATTCCGGTGACACCATCTATGCCGACGGCGTCATTGCCGCCGAAGTGAAGCTGGCCGACGGCAAGGTCTGGAAGAACGTCACCATCCCGGAGAAGGCAAAAGTCGCCGAGACG
The DNA here is from genome assembly GCA_030681365.1 of Bradyrhizobium sp. GTDB lineage: Bacteria > Pseudomonadota > Alphaproteobacteria > Rhizobiales > Xanthobacteraceae > Bradyrhizobium. Next base: position 3,777 of record JAUXWH010000229.1, on the reverse strand, counting down.
CTCGACGAGTTCCGCGCGGCGCACAAGTACAATTTCCTCGACGACAATGTCCGCGCCTTCAATGCCGAGGTGCCTGTCTTCGTGCAGTGGGACGACCACGAAGTCACCAACAACTGGTCGGCCTCGAAGCAACTCCCCGCCGCCTACAAGGAACGCAGCATCGGTTTGCTCGCCGCGCGGGCGGCCCGCGCGTTCCACGAGATGTATCCGAAGCGGGAAAGCCTCGCCGAGCCGGGCCGGATCTACCGCACGCTTCATTACGGGCCGCATCTCGACGTCTTCATGCTGGACGAGCGCAGCTATCGCGGCGCCAACGGAGCAAACCAGCAGACCGCTTACGGGCCAGAGAGCTACTTCCTCGGGCCCGACCAGCTGGCGTGGCTGAAGCGCGGGCTTCTGAATTCGCGCGCCACCTGGAAGGTGATCGCCTCCGATATGCCGCTCAGCATCGTCGTCTATGACGACGCCGCCAACCGCAGCGGTTCGGAGGCATTCGCGCAAGGCGACGGCCCGCCGCGCGGCCGCGAACTCGAGATCGCGGACCTGCTGCGTTTCATCAAGTCGGCCGGGATCGTCAATACCGTGTGGCTGACGGCGGACGTGCACTACGCAGCGGCGCATTACTACAATCCGGACAAGGCGCAGTTTCAGGATTTCGAGCCGTTCTGGGAGTTCGTCGCCGGTCCGCTTCATGCCGGCACGTTCGGCCCCAACGAACTCGACAACACCTTCGGGCCCGAGGTGAAATTCATCAAGACGCCCGGGCCGGGCCAGCGCAACCTGCCGCCCTCCGCGGGGATGCAGTTCTTCGGTCATGTCAAAATCGACGGCGCGACCGGACAGATGATCGTGACCCTGCGCGACCGCGCCGATGTGGCGCTATGGTCGGCGACGCTCGATCCCAAGCCAGGCAGGCCGGGATAGGGTCAACGCCCGGCACGATCGCGGGAACGCGGTATCAGCGCGCTTTGCAGCGCCTCGGTCGAACAGGGTTTGGGCAATCGCGGGCGGTGCGCGAACGCCACGGGAAGCTCCGCGCCATATCCCGTGACGAAGACGAAGGGAATTTGCAGTTCGTCGAGCCGTTCGGCGATCGCAAAGCTCTTTTCACGCACCAGCCCGACATCGAGCAGGGCAAAATCCGGGGCCTTATCGGCGATCATTTCGAGCGCCATGGCCACGTTTCCGGCGGTCCGGACCGCCTTCACCCCAAAACCGAGAATGGTGTCCTCGAAATCGAGCGCGATGATCGGGTCGTCCTCGACGATCAATACGTCGCCGGGCAGGCCGTCAGAAGAAGCGGGTTCCATAATTCGCCACGGTTCAAGGAGGTCGGCACCGGCCGGTTCCAATTGTGAAACCATCATGTAGCGGCTCGCCTGTCTGTTCACTTGTGCACACAACGATGACGTGCGATCGGTTATTGTCTGGCCGCGGGCAAGGGGGACCGAAAATGACAGCGCGAAGCGGCAACGCTCCTGAAGCGAGCGGGCGTCCGTATAACAATCTGCTGCGGCGGCTCAGCGCCGGCGATTATGCCTTGATTGCGCCGCATCTGGCGCAGGACGAGGCCGGGCCGAACGACCTGCTCTACAATCCCGGCGACGATGTCGAGACCGTGTATTTTCCCTGCGGAGCGAGTCTCGCCTCCTATCTGGTGCCCAATGAGGATGGCCGTGACGTCGAGACCATTCTGATCGGCCGCGAAGGCGCGGTAGGGGGTATCGTCAGCCAGGGTTATCTGCCCGCCTACACCCGCATCATGGTCAAGTTCGGCGGGCCTTTCGTGCGAATGCCGGTCGGAAAGCTCGATGCGGCGAAGGCCAAGTCGGCCACCCTGCGCAACGTATTTGCGCGTTATGCCGATTGCATGCTGGCCCAGATGTTCCAGTCGACGGCCTGCAATGCGATCCATTCGATCGAGCAGCGCACCGCCAAATGGATCATCTCGGCGATGGAGCGCACCGACGGCGACGATGTCGTGCCACTGACACATGAGCAGCTGGCAACCCTGCTTGGGGTCGGCCGCAGTTATGCCAGCCGCGTGATGCAGACCTTCAAGGCCGACGGCGTCCTGGAGACCCGCCGCGGTTCGATCACGGTCCGCAACCCCGCAGCCCTGCGCAGCCGGGCCTGCCAATGCAACGAGGCGGTCAAAAGCCATTTCGAGGAAGTGTTGCGGGGCGTCTATCCGGATCCCGAAAAAGGCAATTGAGGCCGCCGAACCGGCAAAAATGAGGTAACCAAATGCGAAACAAACCATTGTTTTTTAGCGTTTTCTGAATATATTGCAACGCAACGAGCAAGGTACGCCCGGTCCTTTTGGCCGGGCTTCCTTTTTAGGCGCCATGCGCGCCTTTCAGATTCCAGGTTTTGAGCGTGATCCGGAAAAGTGGGTCCCGGTTTTCCGGCGAGATCGCGCTCCAGCCATTGTCCGAGCCAGAACAGTCATGAACCTTCGCAACATCGCTATCATCGCCCACGTCGACCACGGCAAGACCACCCTCGTCGACAAGCTGCTGCAGCAGTCCGGCACCTATCGCGACAATCAGCGCCAGGTCGAACGGGCGATGGATTCCAACGATCTCGAGCGCGAGCGCGGCATCACCATTCTCGCCAAGTGCACGTCGGTGCATTGGGAAGACACCCAGATCAACATCGTCGATACCCCTGGCCATGCCGACTTCGGCGGCGAGGTGGAACGTATCCTCTCCATGGTCGACGGCGTGATCGTCCTGGTTGACGCCGCCGAAGGTCCGATGCCGCAGACCAAATTCGTGGTCGGCAAGGCACTGAAGCTCGGCCTGAAGCCGATCGTCGCCATCAACAAGGTCGATCGCCCCGACGCGCGCATCACCGAAGTCGTCAACGAGGTGTTCGACCTGTTCGCCGCCCTCGACGCGACCGACGACCAGCTCGATTTCCCGATTCTGTACGGATCCGGCAAGAACGGCTGGATGGCGACCACGCCGGACGCATCGCACGATGTCGGCATGAAGCCGCTGTTCGACCTCGTCCTCAAGCATGTCGCGCCGCCGGTGGTCGAGGAAGGCCCGTTCCGGCTGCTCGGCACCATTCTCGAGGCCAATCCCTATCTCGGCCGCATCATCACCGGCCGCATCGCGTCCGGTTCGGTCAGGCCGAACCAGGCGGTGAAGGTGCTTTCGCGCGACGGCAAGGTCGTCGAAACCGGCCGCATCACCAAGATCCTCGCCTTCCGCGGCCTGGAGCGGCAGCCGGTCGAACTGGCCGAAGCCGGCGACATCGTCGCCATCGCGGGCCTGCCCAAGGGCACCGTCGCCGACACGTTCTGCGATCCCTCCGTTGAAACGCCGATTCAGGCGCAGCCGATCGATCCGCCGACGGTGTCGATGTCCTTCATCGTCAACAACTCGCCGCTGGCCGGCACCGAAGGCGACAAGGTCACCAGCCGCCTGATCCGCGACCGGCTGTTGCGCGAGGCCGAGGGTAACGTCGCGCTGCGCGTGGTCGAGGCCGCCGACAAGGATGCCATGGAAGTTTCGGGCCGCGGCGAATTGCAGCTGGCGATCCTGATCGAGACCATGCGCCGCGAAGGTTTTGAGCTCTCGGTGTCGCGTCCCCGCGTCGTGCTGACCAAGGACGAGAACGGCGAGCTGCTGGAGCCGGTCGAGGAAGTCGTGATCGACGTCGACGAGGAATTCTCCGGCGTGGTGGTGCAGAAGATGAGCGAGCGCAAGGCCGAGATGATCGAGATGCGCCCGTCCGGCGGCAATCGTCTGCGGCTGGTGTTCTACG
>JAUXWH010000024.1 GCA_030681365.1 Bradyrhizobium sp. | reverse complement strand
AAACTCCGCCGGCCGGCGGATGCAGACCGAGTTCATCGCGGTGCCGCCGGACTGGACCGTAGGGCAGGCGATCGACTACATGCGCGACACGCCTGATCTGCCTGACCGGTTCTATGAAATCTACTCGATCGACGCCGCCCAGCACTGGCAGGGCGCGGTGTCGCTGGACAGGCTGTTGCGCGCGCGCCGCCCGGTGCCGCTGGCCGAACTGATCGACGAGGACCGCCGCCGCGTCTCGGTCATGGACGACCAGGAGGAGGTGGCGCGGCTGTTCGGCAAATACAATCTGGTGGCGGCGCCCGTGGTCGATACCGAAGACCGGCTGGTCGGCGTCATCACCATCGACGACGTGGTCGACGTGATTGAGGAAGAGGCCGACGAGGACCTCAAGGCGCTGGGCGGCGTCACCTCGGGCGAGGAACTGTCCGACAATGTCTGGACCATCGCCAAGGGCCGCTTCAACTGGCTGCTGGTCAACCTCGCCACCGCCTTCCTGGCGTCGTCGGTGCTCGGCCTGTTCGAGGGCCAGCTCGAACAGATGGTGGCGCTGGCGGTACTGGCGCCGATCGTCGCCAGCCAGGGCGGCAATGCCGCGACCCAGACCATGACGGTGGCGGTGCGTGCGCTGGCGACCCGCGAGCTTGGCCCCAACAACGCCCACCGCGTGGTCATGCGCGAGGGCCTGGTCGGGCTCGTCAACGGCCTCGCCTTCGCGGTGATTACCGGTATCGCCGCGGTGGCCTGGTTCAAGATTCCAGCGCTCGGCGTCGTGATCGGCCTCGCCATGCTATGCAACCTGATTGCGGGGGCGCTCGGCGGCATTCTGATTCCGATGGTGCTGGAGCGGGTGCGGGCCGATCCGGCGGTGGCCTCGGGCACCTTCGTCACCACCATCACCGATGTGGTCGGCTTCTTCTCGTTCCTCGGCATCGCCACGCTGTGGTTCGGGCTGAAATGAGCCGATCGTCGCCGGCCGTATTATCGTTAATCGTGTCTTAACGCGCTTCGCCGACACTTCCGCGCCTGGAGTCGGACATGCAGCGCTTGCGGCTGAAAGCGGACGGACGGATCGTTGAACTGCGCGACGGGCAGGAATTCCCGCTCGCGCCAACCGTGCCCGCCGCGCCGGCAGAGGCGGCAGCGCCCCCTGCTGTGCGCGACCTGCGCCGTCGCGCGCGGCTGACGCAGCTTGAATTCGCCGCCCGATTGGGGGTACCGGTCGAGACCATCCGAAACTGGGAGCAGGGCAAACGGATGCCGCGCGGACCGGCGAGGGCGCTTCTCGCCGTTATCGCCCATGCGCCGGAGACCGTGTTTGCCGCCTTGGCCAGGGTCTAGTCCGAGCCTTCATCCTGAACCGGAACCCGCGGCAGCCATGTTGGCAGCGCGCCTGGCTCGGAACATAATGGGCTTCGATTGGCTTGAGTAAGCGCGATGCAATTTATCGAAGCCAACGGCGCCAGCATCCCCGCGATCGGGCTCGGCACCTGGGAATTGCGGGGACGGAACTGCGCGCGTCTGGTCGAGCAGGCGATCCGGTTGGGCTATCGCCATATCGACACCGCCCAGGTCTATGAGAACGAGCGCGAAGTCGGCGAGGGCCTGCGTGCGTCGAGGGTCCGGCGCGAGGACGTGTTCGTGACCACCAAGGTCTGGACCACCCATTTCGCGCCGAACGACCTGGAACGGTCCACCAGGGAGAGCCTGCACAAACTGCGCCTCACCGAAGTTGATCTGTTGCTGCTGCATTGGCCCAATCCGCAGGTGCCGCTGTCGGAAACGCTGGGCGGGCTTGCGCATGTCAAGAAACTCGGCATGGCCAGGCATATCGGCGTTTCGAATTTCACCGTCGCACTGATCGAGGAGGCGGTCGCCGCATGCCCGGAGCCGCTGGTATGCGACCAGGTCGAATACCATCCCTATCTCGACCAGACCAAGGTCAAGGACGCCTGCGCGCGTCACGGCATGGCCGTGGTCGCCTATAGTCCGGTGGCGAGGGGCCGCATCAGGGGCGACGAGGTCCTGACGCGGATCGGGCAGGCGCACGGCAAGACCGTCGCGCAGATTTGTCTGCGCTGGCTGGTGCAGCAGAACGTCGCCGCCATCCCGCGGACTTCGAAAATTGAACGGCTGTCGGAAAATATCGACATCTTCGATTTCGCGCTGTCCGAAGAGGAAATGGGCGCGATCTCCGCGATGGGTAGCGCCAAGGGCCGGCTGACCGATTACGCCTTCGCGCCGAAATGGGATTGAGGCGGCTGCGGCGGCCGCAATTCGGCAAAAATGACGGCGGGTTTGGCGACCGGGACAGGCGTGCGCTATAAAGCCAGGCTTGGGCTAATCGACAGGTTGATCCAGTCCGGTGGAACCAGGCCAGACCATACGCGCAGGCATCGCGGCATCAGCGATGGCTCATCTGTCGGTGCTGATGCTGGTGCTGCTGTTCAGCGAGGTGCATCCGTTCGGTTCGGCGACCGCCGACCCGATCGCGGTCGATATCGTGACGTCGGAAGAAATCGCTGAGAAGCAACCGGAACCCGCCGTGGTGCCCGAGACAAAGCCTGCCTTCGAGCTTCTCGCGCCACTCGCCCCTTCGACTGCACCGGAGTCTGCGTCTGCACCGGCGCCGGCCGCCGCCGCACCGGCGGCAGCGCAACAGGCAGCAGCGCAACAGGCAGCAGCGCCGTCTCCGCCGCCGCCAGCTTCCGGCGGCCAGAAAGCGGCGGCGCAGCCGTCGTCAGCGCCGTCGCCGTCAGCGGCGGCGCAGCCCGCCTATGCTGCTCCCCAGCCCGATCTTTCCATCAAGTACAATGTAGTGCTTGGGCTGCCCCCGGCTGTGTTCCCCGATCTGCCGCCCGCAGGATCAGGCGGGCGGCCCGGCGAGCCCTTCGACGGTCCCGCGTCGACGCAGGCGGACATCGCGTCCAGCCTCGTTGCCGAATTTCGGCGTCATCTCAGGACATGTTTGAAACTGCCGCCATCGATCGCGCCGTCGGACAAGCTCAAGATCAAGTTGCGGGTAGTCATGACGCTCGAAGCCAGGCTCGCGGCGGAGCCCCTCCTGATCGAGGCCAGCGCGTCGCCACAGGGGCCGGCACTGATGCAGGCTGCGATCGGCGCGTTGCAGGGCTGCCAGCCCTACGCGATGTTGCCGTCGGACCGGTACGGCGAATGGAAGGTGCTCGATCTCAGTTTCACGCCGCAGGATTTCGCGGGCTAAAATTCAACGCGTGTCCTCACAGAATGAAAGGAAATGTGGACAGATCCGCTATTCCCGCCGAAGCGGACCCTAAGAGGGGAGCCTTCGGCGTCCATTTTTGACCCAGAAGCAGACGGGGTGCTGATCGCAGATGTTTATCAACGTCGCTCAGGTATGATGGGCAGGAGCAGGAAACTTTCGCGTCCCGGAGCGGTATGAATGGTGGTTGTACCGCCGAAAATGCTGGCCGGTCGGTCGCTCGCATCGTCGTGCAACCAGGGTCCTGATCCCCTGTAAGGACTGATCGCCTCAATCCCCGGATCGCGCGCGAAGTCGGCTCCTCGAACGTCGAGCGCCAGTCGATATCCGGACGGGAGAACAATGCAGGTAGGCCAGATTTCAATGAGCAGCTCGTAGACTTCGCCCGGCCTTAACGGCTGCTTGTCGTCGTGAGAATGATACGGCTGATAAGGAAGTGATCGGCTCTCACAAAGCTTGCGATGAGAGGCTCGCAACCAACCTTGGGCCAAAGGGGTATGCGGATCAACGGTCCCCGGAAATTCGACTTCCCTGCCGTCCGGTGAGAAAGCCTGCAACGTCACAAACAAGTCTGCATCCTCCGTGGACGACGAGACATGCAGCGTAAGCGATAGGGGGCCAGTGAATTCCGTCTCCCGCTCCAAGGGAGGAGACAGCCACCGGATATTTTCTGAGCCAGCGTTAAACGATGCCGCGCCTGCTTGCTCGGGGGCGTGCCAGGCCAACGCCCCCGCCTCAGCATCCAGATACAGCTTCGTCCAATCCGTACGATTCAGAGGCCATTCGCTCTCCTTCCGGAGTTCAAAGGAGTCGCCAAATGGTCGTCGAATATTCAACAGCACTCGCGGTTCTTCTTGCCAGCCGTTTTTCTCTCCCTTCAGGAAGTAATCAAGAAACCGCTTCTGAAGCTGCATTCCATATTCAAGGTAGAACCATTCCTCATGGCGACCGGGATGGACCTCAAGCCATTTGTCGGTCGAAGCCGCGTGACTGAAGGCCGAAAAGTTTCCGCGGGGATGAAGTCCGAAGCCGGCCCAGTTGGCAGCACTGAGAAAGGGAACGACAACTTTAGTCCAGTCGGGCGACCGCCCTTGATACCATTCATCATCCATCTCCCGCGCGCGAACATTGGCGAGTGTCGCCATTCGGTTCGAGAGCAATTCGGCTTCTGAAATTTGATCGGGCCCTGACGCAGATTCTGCCAGCCATGGATCCTGAGGAGCGTCAGGATTACCGTGCTGAATTGCCGTGATCTGTCTAGGATACCAGGTCTCCAGGAATTTGTTGGACAATATGCCACCATGCCGGAAAAAGTCGCGGTACGAGTCGGCGGCGCCTTCCCACGGGATCATGGCGGCCAGGTGCGGGGGCTGCAGCGCAGCGACATGCCATTGATTGATGGCGTAGTAGGAAATGCCGTTAAGCCCGACCTTTCCATTGCACCATTTCTGAGTTCCCGCCCATTCAATCGCATGATAGTAGTCCAAGGTCTCTCGCGGCGAGAGTATGTCCAGATAGCCGGGCGAACGACCTGCGCCTCGCGAGTCGACGCGGATCACGGCATATCCCCAGGGAACCCAGATTTCGGGATCTACTGTTTCCCATGTGAGCCATCGATGTTGTGATCCCTTCAACAGATCGGGATGCGCCTTCGTCAAAAAGTCCCAGCTGTGCTTGTAATGATCCTGGTAACGAACCCCTTTTCCGTAGGGGCCCATTGTCATCAGCGCAGGCACGGGCGCTTCGGAATCAGGGCGATACACGTCAGCGCGTAACTCCAGCCCGTCGTCCATGACTATGGCGACGTCCCGTTCAACAACGATTTGGGACATGTTCGATTCCTGCAGAAGGTGGAGAACCGCTCGGACTGCACCGGCGGGCGGCTATTGCGATTTCACTCCCGACGCCCGGGCAATGGCTGTCCACTGGGAGACGAGAGATCGATAAAGCGCGGGGAATTCAGCGGGCTTCTCGCTAGCGGGACTCACCCCGAGGTCCAGCAACTGCTTTCTTACGGCAGGATCGGCGATAACGTCCGAAATCGCTTTAGCCAGCTTTTCTACGGCAATCTGCGGCGTGCCTGTCGGTGCCAAAAACGCTTGGAAGCCACGGGCCTGCGAGAAGCCCTTGATGCCCTGCGAGGCCAGAGTCGGCCAATCAGGATAAGCTTCCGCACCCTCCGGACTCGTGATGCCTATAAGTGTGACCTGACCTTGTTCCACGAAAGGTTTTGCGGAAACAATCATCGCGAGATCGATCTCGCCCGCCACCAGCCCTTGAACCGCGGCGCTTTCCCCCTTGTACGGGACGTGCAGCATCTCGATGCCGTTTTCCTTCTTCATCACCTCGCCGTAAAGGTGACCTGCCGAAGCGTGACCAAAGGTACCATAACTAAGCTTGCCCGGATTTTTGCGAGCATAGTCAAGCAATTCCTGTGCATTTTTGACCGGCAGCTTTTTGGACGCGATGAGCGCAAGCTGCGTCTCTCCAACGCGAGCGATGGGCACAAAATCCTTGAGAGGATCGTAAGGCGGGTTTGTCGTCAGAGCGGGAAGCGCCCCATGAGACGTCCCATTGGCCAAAAGGATCGTGTAACCGTCCGGTTGCGCTCGCATAACATACGAACCACCGATCCTTCCCGCTGCTCCAGGCTTGTTATCAACGATAATCGTCGCGTTCAGCAGACCCGCAACTTTATCGCCGACCCGGCGAGCAAGGATGTCACCCAAACCGCCCGCTTGGCTCGGGACGACGATGGTGATCGTACGGGTGGGAAATTCCGCCGCGACTGCAAAGCTGGAAGACAGAGCTAGTAAAGCCACAAGGATAGAGTTCTTGAGCATAGGTCCCTCCGCAAGCGTTTTTGGCGCTCATCATTTCTCGTCTGAGCCGCCCAGAGGGAGAGCACGCTTTTTGACATGTTGAAAATAGATATTGATGATGGTTATCATGCTGTATGGATATACCACAATCAGCGGCAATGGATCTGGTCTCCCTTCGATACTTCGTGGAGACGGCACGATTGCGCAGTATCTCGAGGGCTGCAGCTTCCCTTGGCGTTGTTCAGCCGGCGCTTACGCGACGCATTCAATTGCTGGAAGAGAGGCTGGGCGTGCCGCTTCTCCTAAGACATCGGCGCGGCGTCGAACCTACCGAGGCGGGCCTCCTGGTTCTTGAGCGCGCGGAGTTGATTCTGCGGATGACGCAGCAACTGGAAAACGAAATTCGTTTTCTGGGTGTTGAGCCAGCAGGGCCGGTCGCACTGGGTTTCCCGCCTTCAATGGGCATTTTGATTGTCGGGAAGCTACTCTCACAGTGCTCGGCGCGCTATCCACGCATCAAACTGATGCTCCAGGAAGACTACTCCCCCGCAGTTCGTGCTTCCCTGCTTGCCGGACGTTTAGACATCGGAATCATGAGCTGCGAGGCGCAGCATCCCGACCTGATCTGCCAACCTCTCTTCAGCGAGTCGATGTGGCTCATTGGCCGTCAAAGCGACTGGCGCTTTCCACAGGGTCAAGTCCACTCCAGGGCTCTGGACAAACTTCCGCTACTCATCGGCAGTTTCATGCGAACCCTGTTAGAGAAGCATCTCGCTAAGTCCGGCGTGGAGCTAACCGTTGTGGCAGAAGCGGATTCGCTTTCCCTTGCGAGGGAGGCCGTGCGTGCGGGCGCAGGGTTTTTCGTAGGCCCACTTTCCGCTCTCGATAGAGAACTAAAAGCCAAGGAGTTTGTTGGAGCGCCTCTAAACGGATTGGAGGTGACCCGGGGTTTGTTTCGGCATCGGGGCAGATCCTTGGCTCGCGCCGCGATTACCTTGTCTCAAATGATTGAGACGGAGATTGCCCTGCTTACCGCGACCCAACCCGAAACATTCCGCACGATTTCGGGAAGTCCGTTAAAGAGCTGATGCGGCTTCCGCTCTCCTGATTGTTGAATGCCGCGCCAGCGGCGTCTGTAATGGATCATTCGCGTCGATTTCGGAGTATCCGCAACTTTGACGGGACTGAGCGCTTCATTAACAAGACAAGCACCAGCGCGCTCGCAACCCGATATGACGAACTCGCGGTCAGCTACCTTGCCTTTATCAAGCTGGCAGTCATTCGGATTGGCTACCCGCTGATGGATTTACCCCCTAGCTTCCCATCGCCCGCCAGGCGTTGGAGGCGAATTGCCGGCGCCAGGTGACGATCACCACCGCCGCCGTGGTGACGAACAGCACCCAGGGGCTGACGAACCAGCCGAGATAGCCGAGCGCAAAGAAGAACGCGCGCTGGCCGCGATTAAAATGCCGGCCCGCGGCCTCGAACAGTCTCGTGGTGCGGATCACGTGAGCTTCCGCTTCCGGGGTGTCGCGTTGCTCCACCGGCGGCATCGCGCCGAGCAAAATCGAGACATAGTTGAACAGCCGGTACGACCAGGCGAATTTGAAGAACGCGTAGACGAAAATCAGGATCAGTCCGACGCATTTGATCTCCCACAGCGCGGGCGAGGGCGTGAGGTCGATCGGCAAGGCCCCGAGCACGGCCAGCGCCTCGTTGGTCGCCCGCAGCAGTGCCAGCGCGCCGCCGACCGCGATCAGACTGGTGGAGGCGAAAAACGCCGTGCCGTTCTGCAGCGCGCCCATGATCTGCATGTCGACCATGCGGGCCTCGCGGTCGAGCATGCGCCGGACCCAGACCTCGCGGTAGACATTCATGCGGGCCGACAGGCTTTCGCGTCCGTAGGCGGTGTGCTCCAGCGTGATGGCATACACCGTCCATTCCAGGATGAAGAAGCCGATCGCCAGAATATCGACCCAATAAGCAGCCATGTCTCATCCCCCGGATGCCTGCGAAGGCATGCCACGCGTGGACCAACGCTTCAACCGGCACGATGGCGGATCGGCCGGTTGAAGGGTCGCCGGTCGCTGTGGCAAGGTGACAGGGCCAAGGACAGGATTCCTTCGAGATGACTTTGAAACTGGTGATCGGCAACAAGAACTATTCGTCGTGGTCGATGCGGCCGTGGCTGGCGCTGCGCGCCAGCAACATCCCGTTCGAAGAGATTTTCATTCCGCTCTATACCGACAATGCGGCCGACAAGGACCGGATCCTGAGTTTCTCGCCTGCGGGCAAGGTGCCGGCCCTGATCGACGGAGACGTCACGGTCTGGGATTCGCTGGCCATCATCGAATATCTGGCCGAACGGTTTCCGGAGGCAGAGCTATGGCCCGAGGATCGCGCGCGCCGCGCGCATGCGCGCTCGATCTCGGCCGAGATGCATTCGGGGTTCATGGCGCTGCGCAACGAATGCGGCATGAACCTGCATCGTCCGATCCGCGCCATCGCGCTGTCGACCGACGCCCGCGCCAATGTCGCGCGCATTGAGGAAATCTGGACCGAATGCCGCGAACGCCACGGAATGCTCGGCCCGTTCCTGTTCGGGGCCTTCGGGGCCGCGGACGCCATGTATGCGCCTGTCGTGCACCGGTTTCGCACCTATGCGATCCCGGTGGCGCCGGAGGCGGCGGCTTATATGGAGACGATGATGGCATTGCCCGCGTTCGCGGAATGGACCCGCGCCGGCCTCGCCGAAACCCTTTTGATCGAGAAATTCGAGACGGTGTGAGGCGCCGATTCCGGCAGGGATGAGCTCGCCGGACGGCAAGTTCGCGGGCAAGGTCAGCGGCCGCGCCAAAGTAGCATCGGCAGGCAGTCGCGCAGATTAGTCCAGGCCCCGAGAATTGGCAACTATCCTCCTGAAAAACCTGCAAAATATGCGCATTTGCCATGTCACGATGTGACTGGTTAATTCGGCCGGCCCTGTGCTATCTTGCCACAGGGTTTTCAGTCGGTCGAAGCCAGCGGGACCATGGGCACGGCCGACGTTTTGCGTGATGGAGAGGGCGTTGAAGCACAAATTCACCGTTGGAGAGACCGTCTATTTCACTGCCAGCAACGTTGCCCGTCCGGCCGCCAGCGGCACCTATGAGGTGATCCGGCTGCTTCCGACCGATGGCGATGACTACCAGTATCGGATCAAGAGCTCGACCGAAGCTTTCGAACGGGTGGCCAAGGAAAGCCAGCTCGATATCTCCTGAGGGTATTCTCGCGCGTCACGGCCGGGTTGAGCGGTTCTCGCTCCGCTCGCCGTCAAAACGCCCCGTTCGCGGAAATATTCTGTGCAAGTTGAGTGCGGCAGGATCGGCATTCAGCTTTCGCTGAATGCGCTGGCTGCTGCGTTGAGGGACACCGCGCATGGACTGGGCTTCGTCGCTGGAGCAATTCTGGCAATTGCCGACCTTTCCGATGTGGCTGACGCTGGCCACCGCTGGGTTCTTCGGGATCATCGTGCTCGTCATGGTGTTGCGCGCCGACAAATCGGTCGCCAACGGCATGCTGGCCGTCATCACGCTATTGGCGATCGGCGTCACGAGTGCGGCTACCCTTCGCGGGTTCGGTCCGGACAGCCGTAGCGCAACCGTTGAAGCAGTGTCGCCGGCGCCGGTCTTGGCAGCACTCCCGGCCTTGTCGTGCATCGACGATCTGGCCGGCGAAACCGTGCTGACGGCGTGCGAGAAGGCGCTGTTCGGTTCTGCCGAAGCCACTGCCGCGGCGCTGTCCTATGCGGCGGCCCAGATCACGCGGCTGACGGCCTACGGCGACGTCGCATCCGCCGACGGCAAGCTGACACCCGAACTGCAGGCGCTGCGTGGGGCGGTCGAGCGGGACCGCTACGGCTTGATGGCCTATGTGCTGCTGGCGCGCGACCGTTGCACGCCGTCGGATTGCGCCGCGTTCCGGTCGCTGACCAGTTCCCAGCAACTGGTGTCCAACATGGATGAGCGGGTCTATGACGGCCTGGTGATGCGTTACTCCGCATCATGGAACGCACCGGCGCCGATGGCGGCGGCAGCGCCGGTCGCGGCGCTCGCGCCAACCATGCCCACCGGCAAGCCTACCACTGCCGATTTTCCGTCGGCGGCTTCGACTCCGCCGGTCAATATCATGACGCCCGAACCGGCGACGGCAGCCGCACCAGCCGCGCCGCGCGCGCCGGCGCAGGCGAATGCGCCGCTGCCGTCACCGCGCCCGGCAACCACCGCGGCGACCGCGCCGGCAGCACCGGTTGCGGCCAAAAAGCAGGCTGCGCCGAAGCCCTCGCGCGGTGCTCCGGTTCAGCTTACGCCCGCCGCGGCGGCACCCGCGGCCGACGACCGGTGATGCTTCCAAAATCCGCCGCCGGGCGCTAAACCTCGCCACATGCCACTTCATATCCTCAAGCTCTGCGTCGGCTGCGAGTCCGTCAAGGAACTCAAGGGCTGGGTTGCCGAGCGCATGGCGACGGCCAGGAAAAAAGGCCTGCCGCTTCATCATATTCACGTCACGCGGATGACGCCGAAACGCGGCGACGAGATCGTCGCGGGCGGCTCGCTCTACTGGGTGATCCGCGGCGAGATCGCGGCGCGGGAAAAAATTATCGCGATCGAGCCGTTCCGCGACAAGGACGGCATCGGACGATGCCGGCTGGTGATGCAGCCCAGGGTGATTGCGGTATCGCCGCGGCCGATGCGGCCGTTCCAGGGCTGGCGCTATTTCACGCCCGATGTGGCGCCGCCCGATCTCGGCAAGGCCGCGGCCAGCGTCGCGGCGATGCCGGAGCCGCTGCGCCGCGAACTGCGCGATCTCGGGCTGCTTTAAACCCCGATATTGTCGATCAGCCGCGTCTTGCCGAGCTTGGCCGCCACCAGAATGCGCAGCGGGCCATCCTTCACCGAAGCGACCGGCGCCAGCGTTTCAGCGTGGCGGGCCTCGTAATAGTCGAGCACGAAACCGGCTTTCACGATCAGTTCGGCACCGCCGGCCATCGCGGCCTCGACATCGTCGCCAGCGCGCAGGCGCCGGGCACTTTCCTTCATGGCGCGATACAGCGCCGGCGCTACCTGCCGCTCCTCCGGCGTTAGGTAGACGTTGCGCGAGGACATCGCGAGGCCGTCGCGCTCCCGCACCGTGCGCGAACCGATCACCTTGACGCCGAGGTCGAGATCGCCGGCCATTCGCGCCACCACCCGCAATTGCTGGAAATCCTTTTCGCCGAAGATCGCGAAATCCGGCCTGACTTGTGTGAACAATTTGCCGACGACCGTCGCAACGCCGCCGAAGAAGTGCGGGCGGAAGCGGTCTTCCAGTCCGGCGATGGCCGGTCCTTCCGGCACGATCCGGGTGGCGAAGCCTTCGGGATACATGACCTTGACGTCCGGATTCCAGATCAGGTCGACCTCCTCGGCGGCGAGCCGGGCGACGTCGGCCTTCCAGGTGCGCGGATACGAACCGAAATCTTCCGTCGGCGCGAATTGCGTGGGGTTTACGAAGATCGAGACGATGACTTTTTTGGCGCGGCGTTTCGCCAGCCGGACCAGCGACACATGGCCGTCATGCAGCGCTCCCATGGTCGGTACCAGCGCAATGGTGGCTTTTCTGGCGCGCAGGCCGTCGAGGGCGCGACGCAATGCAGGGACCGTGCGGACGATCATGGGACTTCGCGACATCTGGGCTCGATCTGTCGGGGTCGGGGAGGCCGGAGCTTCCGACGAGGCGGCGGGAGGCCGACCTTATCAAGGCGGGAGGGGCGTCGCCAAGTGTTCGGCCAAGGGCTCGTCGCCCGCGTCGGGATGGGCCGAGCCGAAAGATATCCACCAAACGTGCGGTCGATCACAGCCGCGCCGCCGCCGGGCGTTGGATTCATGATTAAGGCAGACGGCCAGCGATTTCGTGGCGTTATCGCGCATTTCACTTGACCGCGGTCGCGCGGAATTTGAAGATATCCACAGGGGCTTCAAGCATGTTGGTGCAGACTAGTCAGGGGCAGTCGGGCTCGGCGCATGTGGTTGTGCTGGGCAACGAGAAAGGCGGATCGGGAAAATCCACCACCGCCCTGCACATCGCTGTCGCCCTGATGAAAGCCGGCCAGCGCGTCGCCACCATCGATCTGGATTGCCGCCAGCAAAGCTTCACCCGCTATATTGGCAACCGCAGCGCATGGGCGCGGCGCACCGGACTCGAACTCGAGATTCCGGTGCATCGCTGCATCAAGCTCGGCGAGACCATGCAGATCGCCGACAACGAGACGTCCGAATTCCAGCAGTTCATGGACGTCGTCAGTGCGGTCGAGCGTACCTTCGATTTCATCGTGATCGATACTCCGGGGTCGGACAGCTATCTGATGCGCCTCGCGCACTCGATGGCCGACACGCTGGTGACGCCGATCAACGACAGCTTCCTCGACTTCGACGTGCTGGGGACGGTCGACCCCGCCACTTATTCCGTGACCGGCGAGAGCCATTATGCGGAGATGGTGCGGGATTCGAGGCGCAAGCGCCGCCAGCTCGACGGCGCCACCACCGACTGGATCGTGGTTCGCAACCGGTTATCGATGCTGGGATCACGCAACAAGCAGCTGGTCGCCGACGGTCTCAAGCAGCTATCGTTCCGGCTCGGCTTCCGCTCGATCGATGGCTTTGCTGAACGCGTGGTGTACCGCGAGTTCTTCCCGCGCGGGCTGACCGCCCTCGACGACCTCGACGAGGCGACGCTCGGCACCCGCCCCAGTCTCGGCCATGTGACGGCGCGCGAGGAGGTGACGAGCCTGTTGCGGCAGTTGAAGCTGCCGCTCGATGAGCGGGGCCGCCGCCGCGCCGCCAACCGGGCCGAATGGTTCACCCAGGTCGACAAGCCGCTCGAGGTCCACGACATCCTCGGGGCGTGAGTTCTGCGGTGTGCGATTACCGGCGAGCCCCTGGGCGGGCCTGCCCGGATGGAACCTATCGCTCCGTGGTCCGTTTTTACCAGACCTTTACCCAAGACTTGAACCCAACGTTGAGTCGTGACGTCGACAGTGTGGAACGCACTGCGGGGTTCCGACTGTGCAACTGCACAAAAAGAGGTTGCAACGCACAACGATCAGGCGGCGAATTCACAACATTTGATCTTCCTGTCAACTCGCCGTGACATATATCATGGACAAGGGAACGCAGAGTCCCGAACATTAAAGTACATCCCCAGAAGGGTGCGCCGAGGACGAACATGAAACGTGGAATTCTCGTTCTGCTTTCGCTGAGTGTTCTGGTTGCTGTCGGTTACTTCACCGCAAGCAAATGGGCGATCCGTCATGAGACGGTGACGTTCATCGATCCGGCGCGCGGCAACCGTCCGGTCGCCGTGGCAATCGCCGTCCGGCGCGACAAGGAGATGCAGGCCAATGCCGACATGATCACGCTGCCGGTGGCGGTGCTCAATCACGGCAACACCGTCAAGAACAGCGAGTATTCGTTCCTCGCCAACGTCTTCGCAGCGCGCGGCTATCTGGCGCTCAGCCCTCAGCATGACCTGCCGAGCGATCCGCCGATGGTGACCAAGCCCGGCGAACTCTATGTCGGCCGCCTGCCGCAAATTCAGCGCGGCGTTGCCAACATCCATTTCGCCATCGACGAGATGAAGAAGATTCAGCCGCACGCGAATTACGACAAGCTGACCATGGTGGGACATTCGATGGGCGGCGATATCTCGATGTATTTCGCCAAGGAGTATCCCGAACACATCAAGAAGGTTGTGACGCTCGACAATTTGCGCGTGCCGTTCATGACCGACGGCAAATTCAAGATCCTGTCGTTCCGCTCAAAGGATACCCAGTTCAAGCCGGATCCCGGTGTCGTTCCCGATCCCGAGCAGTGCGAGAAATCGGATATCACGGTCGTGGATACCGGCTTCCAGCACAATGACATGCGCGATACCGGTCCGGACCAGGCGAAGACAGCGATTCAAACCATGCTCGACAAGTTCCTGAGCGATACCGACAGCCAGCTTGCACCGGTCGATACCAAGAAGCCGAAGATTGTCGAGCCGGCACCGGGCTCGCTCTCCGCTTTGAGTCCCCCCGCGTCGAAATCGCCGCGCGCCGTGACGAATTGATCGTTGCCGGAGGCGAGACGGCGTAGCCCGACGCGACTGGCGCAAACGGGCAGGCCGCGGCATTGACCGCTCGCCGATCCCGGCCCACATAGAGCTCGCTGCAATTTGCGAGTGCTGATGTCCGGCGAACCCACCAAACCGAAACCGCCAAGCGAAGTATCCGCATCGCAAAAGGCTGCGTCTGGCAAGCCGCTGCCGGAGGTGAGGCCGTCGGCTTCGGACGAGATCGCCGCCTTCGTCGCCAAAGCCCGCGCGATGTCGCCGCATGCGGCGGGAGCCCGGGGCCGGCTGGTATTCGCGCTCGACGCCACCATGAGCCGGCAGCCGACCTGGGACATGGCCTGTGCGCTGCAGGCCGACATGTTTCGCGAGGCGGCAGCCCTCGGCAGTCTCGACATCCGCCTCGTCTATTATCGCGGCCTCAATGAATGCCGG
>JAUXWH010000009.1 GCA_030681365.1 Bradyrhizobium sp. | reverse complement strand
AGCGCGCGCCCGGTGCCGGCGATGTCGATGCCGAAATTGTCTTAGAACCGGCTGTCCTCGGTGGCGAGCGTCGCCTTGATCAGATTGTCCGGAAAATGCTCCAGCGGAATCGAATCATTGTGCTTGATCCCGCGGTTGCCGATCGGATTGCCGTAGCGGTCGAGAAACGACACCGCGAGATCCGATTTTTTCAGCCAGTCGTCATCGGCGGTTTCGCGAAATGCCGGCACCGCCAGCGCCAGCATCAATATCAGGCCGACAAGCCCGATGGTCGCAGCCTCCGACAGAGGTTCGATGAAAACCCAGCGTTTCCAGCGGCCGACATAGAAACGGTCCATGAAGGTGGAGAACCGTTCATAGAGCTCGCGCACGCCCTTGCCGGAGGAGAACAGCGTCGAGTCGATGCGCGCATCCAGATCCAGCATCCAGTGCCGGATCTTTGTCTTCCAGTGTGGTGGTACGATCTGGCGCACCGGGACCCCAGGTCAATTCGCAGCGCTTGAGGGTGCCCGGACGGGCACGCTCGAGACGTCATGCGGTAATGTTGCGGCAAACCCAAGGCGCTCTTACGCCATCGGGGGACTCGTTCCCTATCTAACCGAGCGAAGGCCATAAACCAATGGTCTGGCTCGCGATTTTGAACAGCACGGCTAACGCCGGCGGCGGCTTTGCGCGCTACCGGGCCTTACCGGGTACCCATGTCGCTTGAAAACGCTGTAGAAGGGCTAGAACAACTGCCGCCAGTCGGGGAATCATGACCGCCCAGCCCAAGCCGCCCTCGGGTCAAGAGGGATTCTTTTGGAAAACCAAGACGTTGGAAGAGATGTCCAGCGCCGAATGGGAAAGCCTGTGCGACGGCTGCGCGCGCTGCTGCCTGGAGAAGCTCGAGGACGAGGATACCGGCAAGATCTATTTCACCCATGTATCCTGCAAGCTGCTCGATGCCGGGCTGTGCGCCTGCAAGGACTATGCGAACCGCTCCGACCAGGTTCCGGACTGCGTCCGGCTGACGCCGGAAAACGTCCGCACCCTGAACTGGCTGCCGCCGAGCTGCGGCTACAAGCTGGTGGCCGAGGGCCGCGATCTCTATTGGTGGCACCCGCTGATTTCGGGTGATCCCAATACCGTGCACGAAGCCGGCGTCTCGGTGCGCGGGCGGGTGCAGGGAACCGAGAACGAGATCCCGGATGCCGACCTCGAGGACCACATCGTGCAGTGGCCGGCGCTGTTGCCGAAGCGGGCCCGGCTGAAGAAGCGGCCGGTAGGGTAGCGGCCGCAGGGCGGGCCGGCACGCGGTTGCCTTGGCAGTTTCGCGGGATGCACCCATGCGTGCAACCCGCTGCCGGAGCCGCGATTTTCCGCTTACATCAAGCCGATATAGCGATTCCGCGCGGCCCGCCGCGCCCCGATTACATATGGCCGCATGAACAAGTTCGAACGGCCGGGCCATCACCCGGCTGACCAGCAGACATTGCCCGAGACGACCGCCGGCGATCCCACGCCATTGCCGGGGCAGGTCATCGAACTCAGCGATGCGCCGCCGATCGCGCCGCAGGTGCCGCTGACGCCAAGCGAAGTCCGCACCATCCTGATGAGCCTGCTGCTGACGATGTTTCTGGCGGCGCTCGACCAGACCATCGTCGCCACCGCGCTGCCGACCATCGGCCGCCAGTTCAATGACGTCTCCAGCCTGTCCTGGGTGATCTCGGCCTATCTGCTGGCATCGACCGCGGTGGCGCCGGTGTTCGGCACGCTCAGCGACATCTACGGCCGCCGCGCCATGATCATCGTCTCGCTCAGCCTGTTCGTCGCGGGCTCGGTGCTGTGCGCGCTGGCGCCGAACATGCCGGTGCTGATCCTGGCGCGGGGCCTGCAGGGGCTCGGCGGCGGCGGTATCATGCCGATCGTGCAAACCGTGATTTCCGACGTGGTGAGCCCGCGCGAACGCGGCCAGTACCAGGCCTATTTCAGCGGCGTATGGGTGATCGGCGGCATCGGCGGGCCGATCCTCGGCGGCGTGTTCGCCGAGCACCTGCACTGGTCGATGATCTTCTGGATCAACGTGCCGCTGGCACTCGGCGCGCTGGCGCTGCTGCTGCCGAAGATGGCCAGGATCCCGGTGTTTCACCGCAGGCGCAAGGTCGACTGGCTCGGCGGCGTGCTGCTGATGGCGTCCGCCGTCGTGATCATGCTGGTGCTGACCTGGGGCGGCAACCGCTACCTCTGGCTGTCGCCCGTCATCATGTCGATGATCGGCGCATCCGTAGCCCTCGCGCTGGCGTTCGTGTGGCATGCCCGCAATGCCGACGAGCCGTTCCTGCCGCTGCCGCTGATGGGCGGAACGGTGGTGCCCTATGCGATGGCGGCCGGCAGCTGCGCAATGGGTGCGATGCTGGGGCTGACCGTGCATCTGCCGCTGTATTACGAGGTGGTCTATCATCTCAGCGCCAGCGAGGCTGGGCTTGCGCTGATTCCGCTGGCGGCGGTTTCCACCGTCGGCGCCGCGATCGCGGGCAAGACCATGGCCCGCGCGAAACATTACAAGCGGGTGGCCATCGCCGGAACTGGATGTGCGGTGCTGGCGGGAGCCGGGCTCATGCTGGCGCCGATGCCGTTATGGGGCCTGCTGGCGCTGCTGTCGGTGTACGCGCTCGGGCTCGGGACTGTATTTCCGGTCAGCGTGGTGTCGGTGCAGAATTCGGTGATGCGATTCCAGATCGGCACCGCCACCGGCGCGATGAATTTCTTTCGCGCGCTGATGGCGTCCTTCATGGTGGCCGCATTCAGCGCGATCCTGCTGATGTCGCTCGGCGCCGACATCACCCTCGGCGAGCATCGTGGTCCGGTGAACTCGATCGCCGCCGCCGACATGGTCACGGCGTTCCGTTATGTGTTCGGCGCCGCCACGGCGCTGATCGCCACCTCATTGCTGTGCATGATCCTGATGGAAGAAAAGCCGCTGGCCGGCCCGGCCACGGTCCCCGCTGATTTGGCGGAGTAGGGCGCTCGCCCGCATCCTGCCCGGGCCTGCCGCGGCGGCTATCTATCCGACGGCAATTCATCTAACAGCGGCCGCAGCATCAAGACATAAACCCGACAGGAGCTCGTCATGAGCAAAGCGACCGTTGAACAGACCAAAATGGGCACCGAAGGCATCGCCTTCTGCATCGCGCGGACCCTGATCGAGCGCGATCCCTCGCTGAAGGCGCCGATGCGCGCCAATTTGCGCAAGATGTGGGAGCTGCTGGAAGAGCGCGAGGATCACGCCGCCGCCGACATGGTGGACACCATGATCAAGGCGCTCAACGACCCCGCGTTTTTCAAGCCGTAACCCTTGAAGGGCCACTGATGAAATGGGGGCTATCGGTGAGTATCGTCATGCCCGGGCTTGTCCCCGGCATCCGCGTCTTGGCTTCACTTTGAGCAGGAAAGACGTGGATGGCCGGGACAAGCCCGGCCATGACGAAAAGCGAGCATTTCAGGCTCAGGTCCCCGGCCTTGAAACCTCGGTTTCCTTTGATGTGATGAATTCCAGCAACACCGGAATGCCTTCCCTGGTCTTGGCGATGCCGCGCTGGATGGCTGGGATGATGTCTTCCGGTTTTGTGATCCGCTCGCCGTAGCCGCCGAAGGCGCGCGCCATCGCGGCGTAGTCGCCGGAAATGTCGGTGGAGCGATATTTCTCGGTCGAGATCGGCATCACCTTCAATTCGATGGCCATACTGAAATTGTTCAGCAGGATCGACATGATCGGAATCCGCTCGCGCACCGCGGTCTCGAAATCCATGCCGGTAAAACCGATCGCGGCGTCGCCCCAGACGTTGATGCAGAGCTTGTCCGGCTTTGCCAGCTTGGCGCCCATGGCGAGGCCCAACCCGTAGCCGAGCTGGGTGGTCTTGCCCCAGCCGATATAGGACAACGGCTCGACCGACTTCCAGAACGGCGAGAGCTGGTCGCGCGGACTGCCCGCATCATGGGTGATGATGGTGTTCCTGATGTCCACGGTGTGCTGCAGATCCCACAGCACGCGATAGGGGTTTAGCGGTGCCTCGTTGAGCGTGAGCTTCGGCAGCCATTTCGCCAGCCACTCCTTGTGCGACGCTGCGATCTCGGCGGCGACCGCGGTGGCGTCGCGATCCGATTTGACGGTCTTGTCGATCTCTTCCAGCAGCGCATCGAGCACGAGGCCGGCGTCGCCCACCAGGCCGATCTGGGCCTCGACGTCCTTGTTGAGATGGTTGGGGTCGAGCGTCGAGTGGATGATGGTCTTGCCCTTCGGCATGGCTATGCCGAACGAGGTTTCCGTGAAGGAGCAGCCGATGCCGAAGATCACGTCGGCCTCGCCGAGGAATTTCGGCACCGCCCGCGGCACGGCCAGGCCGCCGGAGCCGAGCGACAGGGGATGGTCTTCCGGAAACGAGGACTTGCCGCCGAGGCTGGTGGTGACGGGAATGGCGAGCCGTTCGGCCAGCCGCTTCAGCTGCGGCCACGCCCTGGCGTAATGCACGCCCTGGCCGGCGTAGATCACCGAGCGCTTCGCCGCCATCAGCACGGCGGCCGCCTCCTTGATATGCACGGGATCGGCGCCGTAGCGGGTGCGCAGCACCGGGGTGTAGTTCAGCGGTTCCGGCACGTCCTCGTTCCACATATCCGCGGGAATTTCCACGATCACCGGCCCGCCACGGCCGTTCTTCAGTTTTGTAAATGCGCGTCGAAAGATGTTGCAGACTTCGGCGGCGATATTGATCGGCTCGGATGACTTCGAAAAAGCCCGCATCGCCTGGCTGGAATTGAAGTTCGGATCGATATTGGCCAGCCGCCGCGCATAGCCCATCGGCAGCACCAGCACCGGCACCGACTCGCCGTAGCATTGCGCCACCCCGCCCATGGCGTTTTCGGCACCCGGGCCATGCTGCATGCAGAAGGCGCCGATGGTTTGCCCCGAAGTGACCCGGGAGATCGCGTCCGCCATGTGGATGCCGATCCGCTCCTGCCGCACCATCACGGGGCGGATGTCGGCGGCGGCGGCGTGCTCGATCAGGTGATTGACCGGATAGCCGCAGAGGATCTCGATACCCTCCCGCTTCATGATTTCTGCGATGGCGGTGCCGAGCTTCATGCCGTTCTCCCCTTGAAATGGCCGATGTTGAGGGCTCGACCTGCGACGGGTAGTTGGAACAGGAATTCGGCGTTGGGTAAAGCGCGCGCGCCGCCTGCCCAGCGAGGCCCTGATATGCATCGTGGCGGCGTCCGACGC
The DNA here is from genome assembly GCA_030681365.1 of Bradyrhizobium sp. Lineage (GTDB taxonomy): Bacteria > Pseudomonadota > Alphaproteobacteria > Rhizobiales > Xanthobacteraceae > Bradyrhizobium. The sequence goes on along the minus strand of JAUXWH010000009.1, from coordinate 5,366 downwards.
GATCCTGCGGGCAGACCGCGGCTGGCGGGAATCCCGGCGCACATCCGGGCGCGGATGTACGAAGCCACGTCCGCCTGATCGAGATTGGTGAACATCGCTGACTGAAACGGCCGGCCCGTGAAGAATATTCTTGCTGCCTGTTTCGCGAGACAAAGCCCGCATTTCGCCGAACGTGGCGCAGAAAACACAGCACTCGCCAAATTGCCGTCGCCTCACGATCTTGTCATCGCCGCCGGCGGTTTTTGCGCTACCAGCGTATGACACATGCATCTGCATGAATTGCGAATCAGGGGATATCCATGGCGACCAGGCACCTCATCCTCGGCTCGGCGGCGGCGCTGATGCTGGTCAACGGCGCGCAGGCGGCCGACCTTCCGATCAAGGCCAAGGCGGTCGAGTATGTCAGGATCTGCTCGCTCTACGGCGACCGCTTCTTCTACATCCCGGGCACCGATACCTGTATCAAGCTCGGAGGCTATCTGCGCGCCGATACCACCTTCAACGGCGGCGTCCATGGTGCGCCGGCCTGGAACGGCGATCTCGGCCAGCAGAACCGCTTCCGCGATTCCTTCGTTTCCCGCTCACGCATGGCGCTGTCGGTCGATACCCGCACCGCTACCGAATACGGCGTCGTCCGCACCTTCGGTCAGGGCTATTTCCAGTTCAACAACTTCGGATCTTCAAACCCGTCGGTCGCGAGCTCTGGTTCCAACGCACTCATGGGTGCGGGTGGCGGTTACGTCGCGGTCGAATTCCTCTTCATCCAGTTCGCCGGCTTCACCTTCGGCAAATCTTCGTCGGCCTACTCGACGCCGTGGAATGGTTTCCCGGGCAACATCAATTCGAATTTGCTCGGCGGCAACAACACCGATACCGGCGTCAACAACATCCAGTACACCGCGCAGTTCGGCAACGGCGTGTCCGCCAGCATCGGTCTCGATGATCCCTCGGTCTGGGACCGCACGGCCGTTTATAATCTGAGCATTCCCTCGGCGATCGGCGCCAACGGTACCGGATCGAACGCGTATGCCGGCACGCGTGTTCCCGACATTGTCGGCAACATCCGCGTCGACCAGGCCTGGGGCGTGTTGCAGTTCTCGGCCGCGGCGCACGAGGTCAGCGGATCCTACAACACCCTTGCAGCCGGCGCGTTGCCGAACAACCTCTCCGAGATCAGCGGTCACCCCGACAGCAAGTGGGGCGGTTCGGTCATGGCAGCCTTGCAGATCAAGAACCTCCCGACCGGCAAAGGCGACGACATCAAGTTCGATGTGTCCTATGCCAAGGGCCATACCAAGAACGTGATTGCCACCAGCGGCGGCTCGCCGAGCTTCGCGATGTTCGGTGACAGCGGCTTCGGCTATCAGAGCGTCGGCTTCGGCGCGACCACGGACGGCGTCTATTTCCCCGGCGCTGCGGGTACCGGCGGCATCCAGCTGACCACAGCCTGGGGTCTGCGCGGTGCCTTCAACCACAACTGGAATCCCAATTGGTCGACCAGCCTGTTCGGAAGCTACTCCGCCGTTCGCTATGATGGCGGCGCCAACGACAACATCAACGGACTCGGCACCACCACGGCAAAGGGCGCCTACTGTGCCGCCTTCGCCGCGAGCCATCCCGGTCAGGCCGGGGTCGGCAATGCTGCCGGCGCCTATGCCTGCAACCCCGACTTCAATGTCTCGCAGCTAGGCGTGGCGACCCGCTGGGTCCCGGTCAAGAACCTGACATTCACGGCCGAAGTTCAGTGGTTTCACCTCGACCAGAAGATGTCGGGTAGTTCGGTGTTTACTGCGAGCGCGCCGAAGCCGAGCGCGCTATACGAATTCAAGGACCAGGATACGGTCTTGCTGCAGCTTCGCGCCCAGCGCAACTTCTGATCGACGTCGCGTTCGATCGAAATCCCGGCCTGTCGCGATGGCGTCGCCATCGCGACAGGCAAGTATCTGTCAAGCACCTTTGATGACGTGAACGGCTTCGCCAACACTTTTTATTTGCGCAAGACCGTTTGGATGGCGCGGAAGTCTTCTCTGCCATTGCCGCGTCCAGTGCGTTGCACAAAGAACACAGGCGCGTCCAAACTGGATCATGTCACCGCGCTGTCATTCTCCCGGAGGAACTCTGCGCTACTCGCTTGCATGCATCGAATTCATGCAATGCAGGTTCGTAATTTACACCGGAGAATAAGAATGACTGTGTACCGAAAACTAATCCTCGGCTCGGCGGCGAGTCTTTTCGCCATCGGCGCAGCCCAGGCAGCCGACCTGCCGGTCAAGGCCAAGGCAGTCGAGTATGTCAGGATCTGCTCGCTCTACGGCGCCGGATTCTTCTATATTCCGGGCACCGACACCTGCATCAAGCTCGGCGGCTACCTGCGCGTCGACACCACCTTCAACGGCGGTGCGCATGGTGCGCCGTCCTGGAGCGGCGATCTCGGCCAGAATAACCGTTTTGCCGACAACTTCGTTTCCCGTTCGCGCATGGCGCTGCAGGTCGATACCCGCACCGCCACCGAATACGGCGTCGTCCGCACCTTCGGTCAGGGCGACTTCCAGTTCAACAACTTCGGATCTTCAGCCGCGTCGGTCACGGGCTCCGGTTCCAACGCACTCATGGGTGCGGGCGGCGGTTACGTCGCGGTCGAATTCCTCTTTATCCAGTTCGCCGGCTTCACCTTCGGTAAATCCGCCTCGGCCTATGCGTCGCCCTGGCAGGGCGGCCCGGGCAACATCACTTCGAACCTGCTTGGCGGCCATGTCACCGATACCGGCGTCAACAACATCCAGTACACCGCACAGTTCGGTAACGGCGTTTCCGGCAGCATCGGTCTCGACGATCCGACGGTGTGGAACCGCACGGCCCTCAATAATCTGGGCATCCCCAGCGCGATCGGTTCCAACGGAACGGGGTCGAGTGCGTATGGCGGCACGCTTGCCCCCGACATCGTCGGCAACATCCGCGTCGACCAGGCCTGGGGCCTGTTCCAGCTCTCGGGCAGGGCGCATCTCGTGAATGCGACTTACAACACGCTCTCTGCCGGCGCGGTGGCGAACAACCTTTCCGAGCTCAGCGGCCACCCCGACAGCAAGTGGGGCGGTTCGGTGATGGCGGCGCTGCAGATCAAGAACATCCCCACCGGCAAGGGCGACGACATCAAGATCGACGTCAGCTACGCCAAGGGCAGCACCAAGCAGGTGATCTCGACCTCCGGCAGCTCACCGAGCTTCGCGATGTTCGGCGACAGCGGCTTCGGCTACCAGAGCGTCGGTTTCGGCGCGACCACCGATGCCGTTTATCTTCCCGGCGCTGGTGGCACCGACGGTCTCAAGCTCACGACGGCCTGGGGTATTCGCGGTGCGTTCAACCACAACTGGGATCCCTACTGGTCGACCAGCCTGTTCGGAAGCTACTCCGCCGTTCGTTATGATGGTGGCGCCGACGACAACCTCACCGGGATCGGCACGACCAGTGCCAAGGGCGCTTATTGTGCGGCCTTCGCGGCATCGCATGGTGGCTTGGCGGCTCAGACGGGTGTTGCCAGCAATGCCGGCACCTACAGCTGCAACCCCGACTTCAACGTCTCGCAGCTCGGCGTGATCACCCGCTGGACTCCTGTCAAGAACCTGACGTTCTCGGCGGAAGCTCAGTGGTTCCATCTCGATCAGAAGATGTCGGGCAGCGCGGTCTTCAGCGCCGCTGCGCCGAAGCCGACCGCGCTCTACGAGTTCAAGGACCAGGATACGTTCCTGCTGCAGGTTCGCGCCCAGCGTAATTTCTGATCGCGAGCGTCCTGTTTCATTGATGCTGTGAAGTGAGGCGAGGTGGGACGAGAGGCAAGGTCAGCTTCTCGTCTCACCTCGCCGTTTCAGCACGGCTGCCATCAGCGTAAGGAAATAGTCTCTCAAGAAGGATTTCGCCGGTGATTCGACGGCGTGCTGCTCCGCGACCCTGTCGTTCACGATGCCGATATAGTTCTTTCTCAGGTTTTGCTGTTGGGCCGGCATTCTGCTTACTCCACAGGGCGACCATGTGAGCCAGCGTGAAATCAAACGTAAATTTTTGGTTCCGTATGAATACCGGCCGCGCATCCGGCAAATGTCGAGGTCGGCCTTAATCGTCCGTTCAGCGTATTCGTCAATCGACCGTCAACCTATCCAATTTAGGTTCTGGCGCATATTGGCACGGGGGAAACCCGTGGCGCGTCGACAGGAGTTTTGGATGCGACGGCTCTTTTCAGAGTTTATCAGTGACCAGTCCGGCGCGACCGCCATCGAATATTGCCTGATCGCGACCGGGATCGCCTTCGTGATCATCGCCGCCGTCAACGGCATCGGTACCTCCCTCAACGGCAGCTTCGCCTCGGTGAACACATCGTTGAAGTAACGGTGGAATGCCGGGACGGGGTAGCTGCAGTGGGAGCGGAACCGGCCGTCACCGGCCCTCGTCATCGCCGTTCAGCGCCCGCAACATCCCGATCCGCGCGAACATCAGCCAGCCGCCGCCGATCTCCGCGGCATTGATCAGGTTCTCCACCGCGATCTGCCAGCGCTCCTGCTGCTGAACGTCCTTCGGCAGCTGCATGACATGATCGGCGGCGTGCTGCAGCGTGGTCAGCCTGGCGCCGCCGCGCAGGCGTATCGGCTCATCGAACGGCGTCGACCACGACATTTCAGGCGAGCGGCTGCTGCAATATCGTAATTGTTTCCGGCCCTGGAACGATTACACCCCGCGGCGAACGCTCGCCCATTTAGCCCGGATATCTCACATTCGATAAGCGCATCGGGGCTCCGAATCAGCGAAAGTTGTTTTGCGAGAACGACTTCTTGATGATTCGAGGAGAGCCCCGATGCCGACAGAGTGTAGCGCAGAACAGTTTGACTTTGGACTCGTCGGCCGCCGCGAAGTTGTGGGTAGTTTTGACGGAGGAGCGATCACCTCGGACGCCGGAGGCCTGCTGCTGGGGAAGACGGATCGGGTGATCGGACTGGTTGATCGATTGGCCGCTTGCTTCACCGATTATCGCAAGGTGGAACTGATCGAACATCAGGTCGCGACCTTGGTGGGGCAGCGGGTGTTCGGGATTGCGCTGGGCTACGAGGACCTCAACGACCACGACGAGTTGCGGCGCGATCCGGTGATGGCGGTGCTGGCCGGCAAGCTCGAAGCGGGCCGGGCGAACTGAGCACCGGTGGCGGGCAAGTCGACCCTCAACCGTCTTGAGCTGAGCCGCGAGACGGCCACGCGCTATCACAAGATCGCCGCTGATCCGAATGCCATTGAGAGCCTGTTCGTGACGCTGTTCCTGGAAGCGTACAAGACGCCGCCGGAGGAGATCATTCTTGATATCGATGCCACCGACGATCCGCTGC
>JAUXWH010000300.1 GCA_030681365.1 Bradyrhizobium sp. | reverse complement strand
ACGCGCTGGTCTTGATCGGCTCGGCGGTTTCCGCCGCAACCTTCTGGCTCAGTTCGGCTAGCTGCTTGCTCTGGGCGGTGAAGGTTTCGAACTGCTTCTTGGCGTGCGAGGCCCAGAGCTCCATCGCCTCGGTGGGCGATTTCACGCTGAGCAGCTCCTGGGCGAAATCCAGGGACGCCGTGGTGTTGGCCTTCATGATTTCCATCAGCTTGGCGGAATATTCACTGGCGCCCTTGCTGGCGGTCGTGAACACCGCCTCGATGGTGCCGTTATGGGTCTCGGCGGCATCCTTGAACTTGGCGTAGCTGTCGCGGGCCTGAGAGACGCCCTTTTCGGCGAACGCACGCATCTGCTCGGGGACTTCGAACGGGATCACGGAAGCAGAGAAAGGATCGGAATTAGCCATGGCTTGCATCCTTCGCTTTGAGTGAAAAAATGTGACCCCTCGCACGCCCCCCGGCGCCCACCGGAGAAACGTCGAACTGATCACGCAGAACGGGAATGCCCATTGCCGGGCAACCAACAGATAACACCCTTAACATGTCATTTTTGTGCATTGCAACGCGATTTTCACTGCAATGCCGCATGGCAGCACCCGGCCGAACGCACGTTCCAGCTGTGGAACATACGAATCAACCGCCAAAAGGTGTTTTCTCAGCAGTTTCTCAGTGGTTCGGCTTGGCGGCATCCATCGCCGCCTTGCTGACGATCTGGCCCATCTCGCTGGCCTGTTCCGCCAGCGACCGCATCTGCGCCTGCACATATTCGGTATGCAGCCGCATGATCTCGGTCAGATCCTTGGCATGCAGCAGCGATTGCGCATAATCCAGCGAGGCTTGGACGTTCTTTTCCGCGTAAGACATGGCCTTGGCGCTGATGTCCCTGGCACCGGCGTGAACCGCCTCGCGCTTCTCCTCGATCGTTCCGGCGGTTGCTTGCGCGCCGTTCAGGAACTTCTCGAAGGCCTGCCGGGCCTGTTCGAAGCTGGCCTCGGCCATCGACCGCATTTCCTTTGGAATCTCGAAATGATCTCGCGCTTGTTCGCTCATGGTCCACTCCTGTTCCAGTATCCGGAGCCATCCGCAGCCCGGTTCCCCGCTCGCCCACGTCAGGATAGATGGCAAATGGCCTCGCCGATATGACGGGCAACCGCCCGTTCCCGACAGTCCAACGCCAAAGCCCGGCGCAAGGTTCAACCGGATTAAGGTTATCGTGGCTTTGAGCAGTCCCGCGGCCGCAAACCGTGGACCTGACCTTGCCGGCGCGCGATACTAAGGGATCGTTAAGGCTGTCATCGTTTGGCCGCCGATATCTGCGCCATCGTCTTAGCCAACGCCCAACCAGTCAGCCATGTCACCACGATGAACAATGCGGAATTTCAATTGCGAGGCGTCGGCGATCCCAGGCTGGCGCTGCATGCGACCAGCGCGCTGCCGGTCTGGCTGTGGTCGATCGACGGCACCCGTATTTTGTGGGCCAATCCGGTGGGGGCAAGGCTGTTCGGCGCGGCCAACGCCGCCGTGCTCGCCGGCAGGATTTTCGGCCCCGCGGACCAGCACCGGCGCCAGGTGGCGCAACTCGCCGGGCGGCTGTCACCCACCGGCGCGATCCGGCTGGAGCGGCTGCGCGGCTTTGGCGCGCCGCTCGGCAGCCTGATGACCTGCGGCTGTGCGCGGCTCGAATTCTCCGACGGCCACCATGGCGTCCTGATCGCGGCCGCCGAAGCGACGGGCCGCGCGATGCCGCTGATCGAACGGCTGCGGTGCCTGGTCGAAGGCATCGATACGCCGATCGCGGCCTTCGCGCGCGACGGCATGTTCGTCGGCGCCAGCGACGCCGCGCGGCCGCTGCTCGGCTTTCGCAATCTCTCCGAGGCCGGTCTGGACGGGGCGCGCAGCGACGCGCTGAGCCAGGGCCGCGTCGAGACGCCAGTCGGCATCGGCCACATGGTGCTGCAGCGCGTCGGCTCCGGCGCGGATATCGGGCTGGTGGCGCTGATCGCGCCGGCACCGGCTCCGGTCGCTTCCGAGTCCGTTGCGGTGCCGGAATATGAACAGCCGGCGATATCTGGCGAAGCCCCCGCCGAGTTCGCGCCGACGGACGGGTTCGCGACGTCACCGCCGGCAGAGACGAGTGCAGTCCCGGCACCCGAGGCCGTGCAACAGGTCGCGCCGCTGGCGGACCTGCCGGCCCCCGACTACGAACAGCCGGCGATATCGGGCGAAGCTCCGGCCGAGTTCGCGCTGATCGACGCGTTTACCGAGCCTGCCCAAAATCCTGTCGAAGCGCCGGCCGACGGGCCCGTCGTCGAGCAGCCGCTCGAAGAAGACGAAGAAGACATCGACCTGCAGTCGGCAGCGCAATTCAACATGCCCCATGTGGAGGCTTCACCGATCGAAGCGCCGGTCGAAGCCGCGAAGCCCGATGCTGACGATCGGGACCAGGCTTCTCAGCCTGTCGAAGCCGCCGCCGGCGAGCCGGCGCCTCTGCCCGCGGAGGAAGCTGCAGCGGCGATGAAAACTTGCGCGTCACCGACAACCGCGGCCGAAACCACCAACGCGCCGTCATGGCTCGGCGAGCCACCCGTCGCGCGGGAGCACCCGCTTCGCTTCATGTGGCAGATGGATGCCGAGGGCTGCTTCTCGCTCGGTTCGGATGAATTCATCCGCCTGATCGGCGCCCACGCCGCCGCCGGCTTCGGACGGCGGTGGAGCGACATCGCCGAGACGTTCGGGCTCGATCCCGACGGCCGCGTCGCCAGGGCGGTCACCACCGGCAGCACCTGGAGCGGCATCACCCTGGACTGGCCGGTCGATGGCGGCGGACGCTTGCCGGTGGAGTTGACGGGACTGCCGATCTACGATCACACCGGTAAACTTGCGGGCTATCGGGGCTTTGGGGTTTGCCGCGATCTCGACGCACTGACCCGGCTCGACGCACAGCGCCGCAGCGAATTCTTCAACCCGCCGCCACCGCAGGCGCTTTCGGCCGATATCGTCCAGGCCGGTCCCGCCAGCGACTCGCCCGCAGAGCCGCCCGACTTGCCCGCCATTACACCCTCCACCACACCTGAATTGCCAGCCGCGATTGCCATTGAGACTTCACACCAGACCGATTTGGAAACGCCCGTGGAAAGCTCCGAAACGCTCAAGAACGTCCTGCCGTTTCGCCCGATCAGCGAAACGAAATCGCCTGTGCTGACCCCGGTGGAAAACAGCGCCTTCGACGAGCTCGCCCGGCAATTGTCGGCGCGGCTCGAGGGCGAGAGCAGCGCGGCGGCAACGCCTGATATATCCGACGCCGGCGACGCTATTGTCGAGCCCGCGCCCGAACCATGGGTCGAGGCGCCGGAGTGGCTGGCGCAGCCCGAACCGCCGGCGCGCGGTGAGACCCGGCGCGACAGGATGCTGCTCGACCTCGTGCCGGTCGGCGTCCTGATCTATCGGCTCGACAGGCTGCTCTATGCCAATTCGGCGTTTCTGGCCCGGATCGGCTATGACAGCCTTCACGCCCTCGAAGAGGCCGGCGGCCTCGACGCGCTCTATGTCGAACCCGGCGTCTCCAGCGTCAGCAGCACATCCGATACCGGTACGCCGGTGACGATCTCCGCGGGCCGAGATTCGCAGAATTCGCAGGATTCATCAGAGCACGCGCCCTCGCCGGCGACCGATGCGCGGCTCTACACGATTGCGTGGGACGACGATTCGGCACTGGCGCTGATCTGCTCGGGCGCCGCGGGCGAAGGCGCCGCGATTGCCGCCGCCATCACGCAAGCGGTCCCGGCCAGCGAGCCTTCAGCCGTCGGGCACGCCAATGCCGAAGAGCTCGGCGCCATTCTCGACACCACCGCCGAGGGCATCGTGATGTTCGACGGCGAAGGCAACATCAATTCGTGCAATCGCAGCGCCGAAGCGCTGTTCGGCTACGACGGCGCCGATCTCGTGCAGCGCAACCTGTCCGAGCTGTTCGCGCCGGAAAGCCAGCGCCTGGTGCAGGATTACCTGGAGAGCATCAAGGGCGCCGATATCGCCAGCCTGCTCGACCACGGCCGCGACGCTCTGGCGCGCGTGCGCGGCGGCGGCATCATCCCGCTGTCGATGACCATGGGACGGACCCGGCCCGACGGTCCGAATTTCTTCGCGGTGTTTCGCGATCTTTCGCAAGTCCGCAAGAACGAAAGCGAATTGCAGCAGGCGCGGCGGCTGGCCGAGCGCGCCGCCAACGCCAAGGCCGACATGCTGGCGCGGATCAGCCATGAAGTCCGCACCCCGCTCAACGCCATCATCGGCTGTGCCGAAGTTATGATCGGCGAACGCTTCGGCTCGCTCGGCAACGAGCGCTACGTCGAATACATGAAGGACATCCGCGCCTCCGGCGAGCGCGTCATCGCCATCATCAACGACCTGCTCGATCTCTCGCGGATCGAGACCGGCAAGCTCGATCTCGCTTTCGCCAACCAGAACCTCAACGAGCTGGTGGAAAGCTGCGTCGCGGTGATGCAGCCGCAGGCCAACCGCGAACGCATCATCATCCGGACCTCGCTGGCGCATGCGCTGCCGCCGGTCATCGCCGACGCCCGCGCGCTGCGCCAGATCACGCTGAACCTGATCGGCAACTCGATCCATCTCGCCAATGCCGGCGGCCAGGTCATCGTCTCCACCGCGCTGTCGGATTTCGGCGAGGTGGTGTTGCGGGTCCGCGATACCGGACACGGGCTCAACGACAACGAGGTCGCGGCCGC
>JAUXWH010000293.1 GCA_030681365.1 Bradyrhizobium sp. | reverse complement strand
CTGGAGAAGGTCCGCAAGGTCCTCAAGATCGCGAAAGAGCCGCTGTCGCTCGAAACCCCCGTCGGCGACGAGGAAGATTCGCATCTCGGCGATTTCATCGAGGACAAGAACGCGATCCTCCCCATCGACGCCGCGATCCAGTCCAACCTGCGCGAAACCACGACGCGCGTTCTGGCCTCGCTGACCCCGCGCGAAGAACGCGTGCTCCGCATGCGCTTCGGCATCGGCATGAACACGGACCACACGCTGGAAGAGGTCGGGCAGCAGTTCTCGGTGACGAGAGAGCGTATCCGGCAGATCGAGGCGAAGGCGTTGAGGAAGCTGAAGCATCCGAGCCGGTCGAGGAAGCTGCGGTCGTTCCTGGACAACTGATCGCTTCCGTCACCCCCGCGTAACGGCTTCGCCGTTATCGCTGGAGGTGGCCGCTTCTTCAGCGGCCCTCGAAGGGCGACGGCCCGGCTGCAGATCCTTCGCACCTCAGGATGACGATCTTGCGCATCTCTCGATAACCGTCATTGCCTGACCCGGCAATCCATCGAAACAAAGCGGCGGGCGAAAGCCCGCCGTTTTCTTTGATAGGGCGGCAAGTGGTGCCTAATTCTAAGAGTCAATACGTTGAAGCTAGGGAAGCAACCATGATCGGCCGCTTCGCGACGACGTGCGCCGCCGTCTGCATGCCACGGACGAATCCGGTCGGCTGATGTCGGTGCGGATGTCGCGATTGCGATGTGGCAGATAACACCGGGCGAGGGCTGGCTGGCGTCGCTGTTCGGCAATCGCCTGACGCTGCCGGTCACGCGGTTTTTCTATGATCGTTATGTGCTGTTCGCGTGGAACAGGTTGAAGGAGCATTGGTAGCTTTTAGGCCGCCCCGCGCTCACCCCTCGAACCGCCAGCCCGCCGCCACCCAGCGATAACCGCCATCCGCAATTCTGATATTCCCGATCCCCGGAAACGGAAAATGAAATCCGAGGACCGGAATGCGGTCGGTGGCGGCGTGGTCGAACAGGCGCTTGCGCGCCTTCGTGGCTGCTTCGGGATCGAGGTCCGGCCCCGGCCGCCACGGATGGTCGATGTTGAGAAGCGGGCTGTAGGCGGCGTCCGATGTGATCAGCAGTTGCTCGCGCCCGGAATGCACGAGGATCGCCGACATGCCGGGGGTGTGGCCACCGGCGGCGATCGTGGTGACGCCCGGCAGCACCTCGCTGCCCGGCTTGAACAGGACAACGGATTTCGCAATCGGCGCGAGGCTTCGCTTGATGTTGGCGACGAAGGCCCGCCGGAAATCCTCCGGCATCGGAAGGCGCGACAGATCCGGCTCGTTGCGGATGAAGAACGTCCAGTCGTCTTCGGGAACATGGACGGTTGCCCTGGGGAAGGCGACCCCGCCATCCGCGCCGCGCAAATTGCCGACATGATCGGGATGGGTATGCGTGATCACGATGGCGTCGATGTCTTCGGGGCGCACGCCGATCGCCGAGAGATTGGCGAACAGGCGCCCGCCATCGGGACCCAGCGTCTGTGCCGCGCCGGCCTCGATCAGGATCTTGCGGCCGCCGCTCTCCAGCAGCAGCGTGTTCAGATTGAGCGTAAAGCGGTCCGCGGGCAGAAACGCATCGCCCAGGGCCTTGCCGAGATCGTCCGGCGGCGCGCTTGACGCATAGATGCGGGGATTTCCGCTCAAGGTGCCGTCGCTGACGACGGTGGCCCTGATGTCGCCGATCCGGAACCGGTAGTGGCCGGCATTGGCGCTCGCTTCCAGCTTTTGCGCGCACGCCACGGAGAGTCCGGAATGCGGCGCCAGTGCTGCCGCCACGCTCGCTCTGAGCAATGCACGGCGGCCGATACCCATTGCCGATGCCATCGATGTCTCCAGTTCTGCGCGGCACGTGGGCGTCCAGCGCGTTCAACCAAGTCGCTTGCTGCCGATCCTTCGAGACGGCCACGGAGCCTGTCATCGGGCGCGCATTCGCGCGACCCGTTGGTGGCCTCCTCAGGATGAGGTCGGGTGTGGTTGCAACACCACAACCTCATCCTGAGAAGCCATCGCGCGGCGTCTCGAAGGATGGGCAGCGGGCGACTTACCAATTTCCTGGCCGGTACTATCCCGCTATGGCGACATTCGCCAATGTTATGATAGAATTCACGTTATGCATTCAGCGGAATTAGCCAAGGTCGATCTCAATCTTCTGGTGGTGCTGCATACGCTGCTGGAAACCCGCAGCGTCACCCGGACCGCGGAACGGCTCGGCAGCAGCCAGCCGGCGGTCAGCCGCTCGCTGGCGAAACTGCGGCATCTGTTCGGTGACCGCCTGATGGTGAAAGGCGCGAGCGGCATGATGCCGACGCTGCGCGCCGAAGCCATGATCGAGCCGCTGGCGAACCTGCTGGGCAATGTCGAGACGTTTCTTCTGAAGCCGAAATTCGACCCGTCCGTCACGGATCGCGTCTTCCGGATTGCCACGACCGATTATGGCGCGCTGGCCGTTCTGCCCAACATCGCAGCACGGCTGGCGCGCGAGGCGCCCAATGCCGCGATCGAGGTCGTCAGCTTCACGCGCGATGTGTTTCGTACCCTTGCCGAGGGGCAGATCGATTGCTTGCTCTACAGCGACAATCCGGTGCCGGGTTCGTTTCGCACGCGTGAACTGTTCCGGGAATCCTTTGTCAGCATGGTCCGGCATGGCCACCCCCTGCTGGACCGGATCCGCGGCGGCAAGGATGTGCTGCCGCTCAAAATCTTCACGGCCTGGCCGCATATCCTGGTCAGCGTGTTCGGCGGGAAGGGCGGCCCGATCGACACCGCGCTCGCCGAACGCGGGCTGCAGCGTCACGTCGCGATGCAGGTGCCGTATTTTGCGACAGCGGCGGTGATCACGGCCGCGTCGGACCTTCTGGTGACCATGCCGTCGCGCGCGGCCCATCAGCTCGCACCGAGGCTCGGCCTCATGATCCTCAAGGCCCCGCCGCTGGTAAAACCCTGGGGCTATCGCCTGCTGTGGCACGAACGCAGCCACGGCGACCCCGGCGCCGTCTGGCTGCGCCGCCTGGTAATCGAAGGTGTGAGGCCGGCGCGCGGGCCGGGTTAGCGGACTCTCCGATGCAACGAAGGGGGCAACGGCTGCTCCACCAGCCGCGGCGGCCCGCGCGGCCCGTCATCCTCCTCCGGTTGCTCCATCGCCATGATCGCCGTCCCCATCGCGGTCGAGCCGAAGGTCACGACGAAGCCGAACAGCAACAGGCCGAGCGCGGTGCCGGGCGATGAGTCCGCGAGGATCAGGTCGCGCAACCCGGCGGGATTGAGCACCAGCAAACCGCCGACGAACAGCATGGCGACCGCCACACCCGCCGCGAGGTTGATCGCGAGCAGCCGGAACAAGGGTACGTGAAGCAGGCCGAACCGGCCGGGGCTTCGTTGCTGCGTTCCGATGCCGGGCATCGCGTTGGGCCCTCCTGATGTCGGCCCATCCAGGCGCGGGATGGGACCGGGTTGGAGTGCGACTCAAACTCCGTCCCGCGGCAGGTGTTCCATCCGGATGGACCCCGCAGGCGCGATCGTGCGGCCTGTGATCCGACGCCGGACGTCCGCCCCCTCCCGTGCCGGATCATTTCATGACGGGCGAATTGTGAAATTTCTCATATTCCAGTGGAGAGGGGCGTGATTTCATGGTGCACTCTCAGGTAGCGTCAGTTCGGCGTTGCACTCGGAGTTGTCATCGCGGAGAGGGATATTGAAAAGGGAATCGATATGGCAAATCAAACGTCACTCGCCGGCACCTGGGCCTATCGCAGCTACCTCAACACGCCGGATCAGCGGCCGTTCGGGGCGGGTCTCTTCACCTTCCAGACGCCCTCGCCGACAACGCTGACCGGCACCCTGGACATGGGATCCGGCCTCGTGCTCGACCTCGAGGGGACGATCACGCCGGCGACCGACAAATGTCCGCTGACGGTCGAGATCAGGGGCTTTGGCAGGGCGGGCACCGACACCGATAGCTGGGAGTATGATTATCACGGCGCTCCGGCGTATCACTGGCCCACGGGCGTCGATCAGGTCGAATCCCTGGTCGGATCGGTGCTCCGCGCCAAGCCACACAACGGCACCCCGGCCGGCGTCACCGCCTCGTTCATCGCGGTTCGACGATCGTAACAAGACCGGGCGGCGGGCGAGCCGGCGATAACCTGTTATTCAGAGGGCGTTGCGGCGCGAGCCGCCCGCCTACGGCGCCACCAGTTCCACCCTGCGGTTCAACGCGCGGCCGGCCTCGTTGCCGTTGGATCCGACCGGCGCCAGATGCGCGACACCGGCGGTGCGCAGCCGCGGCGCGCCGATGCGGTAGTGCTTCACCAGTTCCTCCGCGATCGCCTCGGCGCGGCGGCGCGACAGGTCGAGATTGTAGGCATAAGGCCCCTGGCTGTCGGTGTGGCCGACGATGAAGACATTGAGCCCGACCTCGCTGGCCAGCAGCTTTGCGATCTGCTCCAGGGTGGGGCGGCTTTCGGGCTTCAGCACCGCCTTGTCGGTGTCGAAATAGATGCCGTAAAGCGCGATGCGGCCGGTCTCGCGAAGGCCCTTCGACATCGCGGCGGCGTCCACCATCTTGTTTTCCATCGGACGCACTTCCGTCACCGTGAGCTGCGCGTAGATCTCGCGGTTGTTCTCGCTGACGACGACGCTGGCATAGGTCTCGCGCGCGCCCTCGGTCCTGCGCCCGGCAAAATATTGATAGTTGAAACCGTCGATCCACATCTGCGGGATCGGCAGCGCATCGATCGCCTCGGCGAAGGGAATGCCGCCGCAGACATCGGTGTCGCAGGAGAGCAGCTTCTCAAATCCGATCTTTGTCAGCTGCGTCTCGAAATTCCTGAACACTTCAAGCATCGAGGGACCGGGATTGGTGCGATAGGCGATCCGGGTGACCTTGCCCTCCAGTCGCCGCGCATCGGTCGGCTGGCCGTCCTTGAAGACCGCCGCCTGCATCCGCGCGGCGTCGAAATCCTTGACCTGATAACCCGTGATCACGCTTCGGGCGAAGCGGCCGACGCCGGGAAAATCCCGCGCGCCCACCACGTCGCGCGTCGCCTGTGCGGCGGCGCCGGTCGGCGCAAGCAAAGCGAGGGCGAGCAGGAGGAAGAACGATCTGGCGAAGTGGTGCGGAGGAGCCATCGGAAAATTCCCGGGATTTCAAGGAAAGATGCTTGCTTGATGCGCGAGGCACAAACGCGGTGCGGTGGCGGCAGCTAGTATGCACCGCCGGAATGTCCGAAATTATGACCGGGGAAACGAGGAGACCGCAAGGGCCGGTGCCATGGGCGGCCAGGAAATTGCGTGACGCTGGAATAGTGCCGGTGATTTGCCCGACGTGTCAAAACTTCTTTCTGGCGGGTCAAAAACACTCATGCCAGCTACCCCTTGCTACTGTACATGGGGTTGTTTTCGATCTTTTTGGTTTGAGAGCGCTCGGCGGGGAAGCGCGGCCCGCCGATCCTGTGCGCCCACGACCACGAACCGCCGCATTTCCATGTACGCTATGACCGGGCGAAAGCGCGTGGAAGATGCTAGAACGCGAACGCCGGTCGTTCGATTTGCTCGCAAGGAACACTCCGCCATGCCCCTGCTGCGTTGCCTCTTCCTCGCCATGCTCGCCTGCCTGACCTCACAAGCCCACGCCGCCCAATGCGGCAGCTCCGCCGCCGGCTTTGAGGCCTGGAAACAGCAGTTCGCCGGCGAGGCACGCGCCAAGGGCGTCAGCGCCTCGACCGTCGCGGCCTTGATGGCGACCAACTACGCGCAGGCGACCATCAATGCCGACCGCGGCCAGCGCAGTTTCAAGCTGTCGCTCGAACAATTCCTCGCCAAGCGCGGCGGTCCGGCGATCGTCTCAAAGGGACGTGCGCTGAAGCAGTCGCAGGCCGCGCTTTTCGCTTCCATCCAGCAGCGCACCGGCGTGCCGCCGGGCCCGCTGCTCGCGATCTGGGGCATGGAGACCGGCTTCGGCAGCCAGCGCGGCAACCAGAACATGCTCTCCTCGATCGCGACGCTGGCCTACGACTGCCGGCGCTCGGCCTTTTTCACCGAGCACCTCTACGCGGCGCTGCAATTGATCGACCGCGGCGTGCTCTCGCCGGCCCAGCGCGGCTCCATGCATGGCGAGGTCGGCCAGACCCAGTTCATGCCGAAAGCCATCCTGGCCTATGGCACCGGTAATCTCGAGAACTCCGCCAATGCCCTGAACTCGACCGCGAATTTCCTCAAGGCGCATGGCTGGCGCGCCGGCGCGGGATACCAGCCGGGCGAGCCCAACTTCGCGGCCATCCAGGCCTGGAACGCCGCCGGCGTCTATCAGAAGGCCATCGCGCTGATGGGGCGCCGGATCGACGGCGGCGAGTGAGGCTGCGGAGACATTCAACTGTACCGTCGTCCCGGATCGGCGCTCGCTTCGCTCGCTGGTCCGGGACGACGAGTTGGTTGAACCCCGCCGAATACACCTGCCTCGCGCCACGTTCTCATGGCATAACGCACCATCGGACCGTCACAAGGGATTCGCATGCGCAAGCTTCTACTGGCCGCCGTTTCGTTCTGTGCCGTGCTCGCCACCCCAGCCCTTGCCGCGCGCTGCGGCGGCGACTTCAACAATTTCGTCGCGGCGATGTCGGCGGAGGCGCAGGCGGCGGGGGTTTCGCCGGCGGTGATCTCGCAGGCGCTATCCGGCGTCACCCAGGACCCGGCGGTGCTGGCCTTCGACCGCCGCCAGCGCGGCACCTTCAACAAGACCTTCGAGCAGTATGCCTCGACCCGGGTCGGTCCCGGGCGCATCAAGATCGGCCGGCAGATGCTGCAGCGTCACGCCGCCTTGCTGGCGCGGATCGAGAAGCGCTTCGGCGTGCCGTCCGAGATTATCGTCGCGATCTGGGGGCTGGAATCCGATTACGGCAAGGGCGACATCGGCAAGATGCCGGT
This sequence comes from Bradyrhizobium sp., assembly GCA_030681365.1. GTDB lineage: Bacteria > Pseudomonadota > Alphaproteobacteria > Rhizobiales > Xanthobacteraceae > Bradyrhizobium. Next base: position 6,101 of record JAUXWH010000293.1, on the reverse strand, counting down.
GGTCCGCACGCTGGCCACCATGGCGCATGATTGCCGCCGCACCGAATTGTTCCAGGGCGAGTTGCTGGCGGCGCTGAAGATCGTCCAGCGCGGCGATCTCCCGCTGAAGGACATGGTCGGCGCCTTCGCCGGCGAAATCGGCCAGACGCAGTTTTTGCCGTCGTCCTACATCAAATACGGCGTCGATTTCGACGGCAACGGCCATGTCGACCTGCGCCACAGCATTCCCGATGTGCTCGCCTCCACCGCCAACCTGCTGCATGTAAGCGGTTTCAAAAATGGTCAGCCCTACAGCGAGGGCACGCCGAATTTCGAGGCGATGCGCGAGTGGAACCGGGCCACGATCTACCGCAAGACCATCGGGTATTTCGCGGATCAGCTGGTGGGAAGGTAGGGGAGCGAATTCGTAGGGTGGGCAAAGGCGCGCCCTTCGCGCCGTGCCCACCATCGTCGCTCAGCACTTGTTTGGTGGACACGGCGCAAGCGCGCCTTTGCCCACCCTGCGCAGCAACGCCGCAAACCTACTTCCCAGCCTTCGCCATCTTCTCGATCTTGCGCGCCAGCACCGCCCAATAGGTGCCCGGCCGAAAGCGCTGCAGCAAGTCCATAGTGCGGGCGTCGTTGCCGATCAGGATGCGCGGCTGGTTCTTCTCGATGCCGACAATGATCCGGAGTGCCGCGGCGGCCGGCGTGGTCTTCGCCACCGCATCGAACCGTTCGATCGACTGCGCCCGGCGGGCATTGTCGGTCATGCCGGTGCCGGGGCGCGAGTTGCGGGCAATGTTGGTGGCGACGCCGCCGGGATGCACCACCGAGAGCCGAACCGGGCTGTTCGCCATCGCCAGCTCGTGCCGCAGGCTCTCCGAAAAGCCGCGCACCGCGAATTTCGCCGCCGCATAGGCGGTCTGGCCGGGCGGCGCGATGATGCCGAAGATCGAGGAGAGGTTGACGATATGCGCCTCCGGCTTCTTCGACAGATGCGGCAGGAAGGCACGGGTGCCGTGCACCACGCCCCAGAAGTTGATGTTGAAGAGCCATTCCATCTGCGCCTGGTCGACCTCGTCGAACATTCCCATCAGCGCCACGCCGGCATTGTTGATGACGATGTTGAGGACCGGATGGGCGGCGATGGCGGCTTGCGCGAAGGCCTCGATTTCCCGGGGTACGCCGACGTCGACCGTATGCACCGTGATCTTGCGCGCATGGGTCCTGGCGATCTCGGCGGCGAGCGCCTGAAGTCCCGCCTCGTCGCGGTCCGCCAGCGCCAGGTCGCAGCCGCGTGCGGCAAGCTCCAGCGCCAGCGCCCGGCCGATGCCGCTGGCGGCGCCGGTGATGGCGGCGGCACTTCCTGATATCGCAGTCATCGAGGTCGGCTCCAGGCGGGCAGGGCAATTGCCGGTCACCCTTATCCGGCTGGCGGGTTTTCGCAACCGGATCGGAGCCCAAGCTTCCTCGGTCGCTGTCGGCGTGATAAGGCAAAACCCATGTCGTGGTCCTTCCTGCTGACGTCGCTGATCGTGGTCGCCTCGCCCGGCACCGGCGTGCTCTATACGCTGGCGGCGGCGCTGACCCGCGGCTCGCGCGCCAGCATCGCCGCGGCGTTCGGCTGCACGCTCGGGATCGTGCCGCATATGCTGGCCGCCATGCTCGGCCTCGCCGCGGTGCTGCACACCAGCGCGCTGGCGTTCGCGGTGCTGAAATATTGCGGGGTGGCTTATCTGCTGTATATGGCGTGGCAGGCGCTGCGCGAGCAGGGCGCGCTGGCGGTCGATACCAGGCTGGATGGCCGCTCGGCCAAGCGCGTGATCGTCACCGGAATCCTGATCAACATCCTCAATCCAAAGCTGTCGATCTTCTTCCTCGCCTTCCTGCCGCAGTTCGTCGCGGCCGATGAGGGCCATCCGCTGGCGCGGATGCTGGAATTGAGCATAACCTTCATGGCGATGACGTTCGCGGTGTTCGCGCTCTACGGCCTGTTCGCGGCCTCGGTCCGCGACCGCATCGTGAGCCGGCCGAGGGTAATGGCCTGGCTGCGCCGCGGCTTCGCCGCCGGTTTTGCCGCGCTCGGCGCCCGGCTGGCGCTGGCCGAGCGGTAGAGGTTCGGCCCATCCGGGTGGCGGTGCAGATGCCGACCCCGGGAATCAAAAAAGCGGACCCAAGGCCCGCCGCTGCAGCAAAAGTTCTTCGTCAGCATCGGGAGCCCGGGCGGAGCCGAGGCTCCACCCGGGCTCGAACGTTACTTCTTGGCCTTCTTTTTCTTTGTTGCCTTCTTCGCCTTAGCCTTCTTCGCTTTCTTAGCCATAGCATCCTCATTGGGTTTAATGGGTGGAAACGCGACACGAGGCTTGCTAGGGGAGGGCTTAGCCTCGCAACAGCCTCAATCATTATCCGAACAGATTCGCAGGCGACTGCCTCGCGCCGTCATGGCGCTGTCATTACGTTATCCACAGCTGTTGTGAGTTTTGAGCTGGCTTTCGCCGGGGAAGGCTGCATCACGCGGAGCGCGGCCATGATTGGCCACGCCGGCTACAAGCGTGTGGACAGGATCACACCGCGGTTACCTTGCCGGTTGCGATATCATACACCGCCCCGGCCACTTTCAGCTTTCCGGCCGCAACGAGATCGGCAAGCAGCGGCTTTGCCGTCTGGAGATATTTGACGTTGAGCCGCACGTTCTCTGCCGTCGCCTCTGCGAGGAGATCGGCGGGCTTCCTTGCCTCGGCCGCCACGACCGCGGGACGGATCGCGTTGATCAGGCTCGGCAGATGACCGGGAAGGGTCGTTCCTTCCTTGACCGCCTTGATCGTCGCGTTGACGGCGCCGCAATTGCTGTGGCCCAGCACCAGGATGAGCGGAACGCCGAGAACCACCGAGCCGTATTCGAGGCTGGCGAGCCCATCCTCGTTGGTGAAATTACCCGCCACCCGGACCACGAAGAGATCGCCGAGGCCCTGATCGAAAGCCAACTCCGGCGCAAGCCGGGAATCCGCGCAGCTCACGATGCTGGCGAAGGGATACTGGGCGCTCGCCCGGGCAGCGCGTCCGGCAGAAAAATCCTTGTTCCTGGATGTGTTGGCGGCGTAGCGGGCATTGCCTTCCTGAAGGCGCTTGAGCGCCTCATCCGGGCTGATGGCGTTGGGCGCTGGCGAAGTCGTTTTCGACCATGCCGGGAGCGTTGGAAACGCAGCGGCAGCGGCCGTCGCAGCCAGCCCGAGGCCGAACAGGCTGCGCCGGCTGAAGTTCGGTACATCATTGTTACATTGCTCGCACATAGACGCCTTGCTCCCTGATGTGAGATTGGAACCAAATAGCCACGGAGACAGCCGGCGTCACCGGCGCCGCCGCATCAGAGTTAACAATGACAGAACGCGAAGCACGCATCTGTGCCGATCCGGAGAAGTCGACAGGCCACCGCGCAGCCTCGCAATCTTCATGATTTCAAAACCACGGCGAGGATTGCTTTACGGTGGTGAGAGTCCGTTAAGCGGCGGCGGCGCACGTTATCCCGCAAGAACACGGGGATTTTCATGGGTGGGTTGTTGAATAACCGGGGAGACGGGACGATGCGCGTTCCGGCTTCGCGATGCTGAACGTACCGACGCTGTGGACGGCGTTCATCATCAATTTTCTGGCGCTGGGTCTGATCTGGGCCTACGTCACCCGTTCGTATCCGAAATTCGCGGCGGCGCCGTTCTGGACCGCTTCGACATTTTCCGCCGCCGCCGGCGCGTCGCTGGCAAGCCTGCGCGTCGTGGTGGATTCGCTGCTGCCGCTCCTGGCCGGCGGTACCGTGCTGATCTTCGCCGCTTGCCTGGCCGCGATGGGCGTCAGGCGGTTCTACGACCGGCCGGTCGGCTGGCGCCAAACCGCGCTGATCACCGGCTTGGGCTGCGCGGGCATGGTCTTCTTCACCGTCGGCTACGACAGCCAGCCGATCCGGATGTCCATCTATTCGGTCGCCCAGGTATTGCCGCTCGCGCTGACCCTGAAACTGTTGCTGGCGCGGGAGAACGGCCGCGTCAACCCCGGCGCCCGGCTCGCGGCCACCGTTGCCAGTCTGATCATCACCATCTATGCCATGCGCGTGGCCGGCAACCTGCTGCATTTCGGCGAGTTCACCTTCACCCAGTTCAGTCCGATCCATTCGGTTTCGATCCTGGTGCTGATGTTCCTGTCGATGTCGTGGAATTTCGGCTTCCTGCTGATGGCGATGGACCGGTTGCGCAACGAGGTCGCCGACCTCGCGCTGCTCGACGATCTCACCGGCGTCGGCAACCGGCGGCATCTGCTGCAGCGCCTGACCGAGGAATGCGCGCGCTCGGAGCGCAGCGGCGAATCCTTTGCGCTGCTGGTGATCGACCTCGACGGCTTCAAGGCGATCAACGACACCCATGGCCACGCCGCGGGCGACGCCTGCCTGCAGCATTTCACCCTGATGGCGCAGACCCGGCTGCGGCCCGGCGACATGCTGGCGCGCACCGGCGGCGACGAGTTCTGCGTCGTGCTGCCGGCCTCGACGCTGCGGGAGGGAGCGATGATCGCGCGCCGTATCCTCGACGTTTGCCGCGAGGACGCGGAAGCCTGCGTCGGCGCCGATATCCCGATCTCGCTCTCGATCGGGGTCGCGCAATGGACCCGCGAGATGGGCGCGTTCCCGGACCGGGTGATCGCGGCCGCCGACCATGCGCTCTACGCCGCCAAGAACGACGGCAAGAACCGCCACGCGGTCTACGATCCCGCCCCGCCGCTGGCGCCCGGGATCGATTCCGCTTCCATGCCGGAACGAGCCCTGCGCAAGCACGCGTGAGCATGCTAAACGCTGCAGCATGAACATTCGCCTTGAAGCGATGGCGCTCTGGGCCATCCTGACTATCGTTCCGGCCGCCGCCCAAACGACGGACCTCGCGGCGATCGCCCGTGCATCGGGGACGCCCGATATTCCCGGCCTGAAGATGGTCTGGCTGGCGCCGTGGGGCGAGGTCGCAAAAGCCCACAAGTGGAAAAACATCATCGTGCACCAGACCGAGGGGCCGGCCGGCTCGGCGCGCGGCGGCGCGCTGCTGCAATCGAAAAACCCGGCGCGGCGCGGCGTCACGGTCTGGGTCGAAACCGACGGCACGGTGTACTGGGCGGTGGCGGAGAACCTGGTCCCGACCCATGGCGACGGCGCCAACCGCAACGACAACAAATACATCGACAACCGCCCGACCTTCCGCCAGGTGGTCGGCGCCAATTCGATCGGGGTTGAATTCGCCGGCAATTATCCCGACGTGACGCGCGGCGCCACCGAGGCGCAGATCGCGGCGTGGCGGATACTGCTCAAGGTGCTGCGGACGCGCTACGGCATCCCGCTGGAGCGGGTCTACGCGCATAACTGGATCGACTACAAGGACGCACGCTATTGCGAAGGCTGCGCGCTGGCCAAGCTCGCGCGGGAGTGGGGGGAGTAGGCGCTCAGCGAAGGGGTCGCGAAGCGGGGCAGCAACCCAAACCAAGATATCGAAAACAACCCCATGTACAGAAGGGTTGGTCTGGCGGCCCTCTGACCGACACAAGATATAGGATGCCTTTGCCCACTGGATACTGTCATCGCCCGGCGCAGACCGGGCGACCCAGTACGCCGCGACATCTGTCGTAGCCGAGAGGCAGCGGCGTACTGGGTCCCCGGTTTCGCGGGGATGACGACCTGATTATGCCGTCGCAGCGTTGCTCCCGACAAACAAAAAAGCCGGCGTTGCCGCCGGCTTTCCGTTTCGTCCCGATCCGTCGATTAATGCGCGGCTTCCAGAGCGGCCTGCTCCTGCCTGGCGATGGTGCCCTTGACCGCCGACTGCACCTTCTCGAAGGCGCGGACTTCGATCTGCCGCACGCGTTCGCGCGACACGCCGAATTCGGTGGCGAGGTCTTCCAGCGTCATCGGATCTTCCGCCAGGCGCCGCGCCTCGAAGATGCGGCGTTCCCTGGGGTTGAGCACGCCGATGGCGCCGATCAACGCCTGACGGCGATGATCGAACTCCTCGTGCTCGGCCATGATGGCTTCCTGGTTGGGCGAGTTATCGACCAGCCAGTCCTGCCATTCGCCGGCTTCGCCATCGTCGCGG
>JAUXWH010000288.1 GCA_030681365.1 Bradyrhizobium sp. | reverse complement strand
TCGCTCGTTGCCATCGACACCGCGGCGGGATCGCCCTTGAAGGCGTGCCCGACCGTGCCGATCAGCGTGAGATCGCGCGCGTAGGGGCTGGCGAAAATCAGCCGCCGGTCGCTGTTCTGGAACACATAGACGTGGTCGGTCTCGAACAGCCGCCTGACCACGATCTGGCTGATCTGGACCGCGCCGACGTCGGGCGGCTTCATGCGCAACACGGTTTCCGCGACCGATGCCGTCCAGGCGCCCGACGCGTTGGCAAGCGCGCGGGCCGTCACCACCCGGCGATGGCCGCGATCGATCACGACCAGCCGCCAGCTGTCGAGCCGGTCGGCGCGGACGCAGCGCGCGCCGGTGCGGATGTCGGCGCCGCGCTCGGCGGCATCGACGGCATTGAGGACCACCAGGCGGGAATCGTCGACCACGCAGTCGGAATATTCGAAGGCCAGGCCAATTGGCCGCTTCAGCACATTGCCGACCGGATGATGGGTGATATCGATGGTGGCCGACGCCGGCAGCCGGGGGCGCGAGGCAAGGCGATCATACAGCAACAGCCACGACCGCAGCACCCAGGGCTGCCGCTCGTCGGAATGGGCGGGAATGACGAAGCGCATCGGACGCACCAGATGCGGCGCGGTACGCAGCCAGGTGTCGCGCTCCCGGAGCGCCGCGCGGACGCGAAGCAAGCCCCTGCGCTCCAGCACCTGGAGATCGCCGTGGATCAGCCGCGGCGAGGCCTGCGATGCGCCGGCGCCGAGATCGCCTTGTTCCAGCAGGATCACGCGCAGGCCGCGTCCGGCGGCATCGCGCGCGATGCTGACGCCGTTGAGGCCCCCGCCGATAACAGCCAGATCGTAATCCGCCATGCAGGACCTTTAGCCGGTCTTGCGCGCGGGCTCCATCGCATCAGGGTTGCGGCCGACCAGCGGGGCGTATTGCCCGATCGGCAGCGGCTTGCCGAGGAAATAGCCCTGCACCGCGTCGCAGCCCGCGTCCGCGAGGAAAGCCAGCTGTTCCTGGGTTTCAACGCCCTCGGCGACGATCGACATTTCGAGGCCGTGACCGAGGCCGATGACGGCGCGCACGATCGAGGCCGACTGCGGGTTGCGGCCGAGATTGACGACGAAGGCGCGGTCGATCTTGATCTTGTCAAACGGAAACGCCTGCAGATAGCTCAGCGAGGAATACCCGCTGCCGAAATCGTCCATCGAGATGCGCACGCCGAGCGCCTTCAGCCGCCGCAGCAGTGCCAGGCCGCGATCGAAATCCTCGATCAGGACGCCCTCGGTGATTTCCAGCTCGAGCCTATCAGGCGCAAGACCGGTTTCGATCAGGATCGAGTGCACGAGCCCGACCACGTCGCCGTGCATGAACTGCGCCGGCGACAGGTTGACCGCGATCTGCAGCGGCAGCGACCACGAGGCGGCCTCGCGGCACGCTTCGCGCAGGATCCATTCGCCCATCTCGACGATCAAGCCGCTCTCTTCGGCGAGCGGAATGAAATCGCTCGGCGGCACGAAGCCGCGCACCGGATGCATCCACCGCGCCAGCGCCTCGAAGCCGATGATCCGGCTGCCGGCGACGGTCGGATGCGCCATCGCCTGCGGCTGGTAATGCAGCGAGAGCTCGCCGTTCCTGATCGCCAGCGAGAGATCCTGGTGCAGCACCCGGCGATCCCGGATCTGCTGGTCCATCTCGGGCTCATAGATGCTGATCGAGCCGCGCGATTTCGCCTTGGCACGGAACAGCGCCGCACCGGCGTTGGCCAGCAGGGAGGCGGCATCCGAGCCGTTATGCGGAAATACCGAGATGCCGGTGGTGCAGCCGGTGCGGACCGATTTGCCGTCGATCAGGAATTCGCTTGAAAGCGCTTCGGCCAGCTGTTCGGCCAGCAACACGCCTGCGACCGGCTGCCTGCCGTCGATGATCATTCCGAACTCGTCGCCCGACAGCCGGGCCACGACCCCGCCGCGCGCCGAGTGCTGGATCCGGTGCGCCACTTCGATCAGGAGCTTGTCGCCGACCGCATGGCCGAACACGTCGTTGATTT
>JAUXWH010000279.1 GCA_030681365.1 Bradyrhizobium sp. | reverse complement strand
CCGGCGACGGCTGCCGCCGCGACGAGGACGGCTATTACTGGATCACTGGCCGCGTCGACGACGTCATCAACGTCTCCGGGCACCGCATGGGCACCGCCGAAGTCGAGAGCTCGCTGGTGGCGCACGCGCTGGTCTCGGAAGCCGCCGTCGTCGGTTATCCCCACGACATCAAGGGCCAGGGCATCTATGCCTATGTGACGCTGATGACCGGCACCGAACCGTCGGAGGCGCTGCGCAAGGAGCTGGTGGCGTGGGTGCGCAAGGACATCGGCCCGATCGCCTCGCCCGATTTGATCCAGTTCGCGCCCGGCCTGCCGAAAACCCGCTCCGGCAAGATCATGCGCCGCATCCTGCGCAAGATCGCGGAGGATGAATCCGGCAGTCTCGGCGACACCTCGACGCTGGCGGATCCCGCAGTGGTGGAGGATCTGGTCCAGCACCGGCAGAACAAGAAGGGCGCGGGGGTTTAAGGGCGCGATTTCAATCGCCGTTCCCCGGACGCTGCGCAGCGCGAAGTGATGCGCCGCTGATCCGGGGTCCATCTCGCCGCAGCGTCTCTGTCCCGTGGGTCCCGGCTCTGCGGAGCAGCGTGTCGGACGATGCTTCGCATCGCCGGGAGGACGCTGCACCGCGTCCGGGACACGAGCCCGTTGTTGCTGACGCGATTGCCGGGAAGGACCGCTCCGCCCCCCGCGCGTTTCCTGCCGAGTGTTGTTTTCAAGTCATTTACTTTGTTCCCAACATTTCCTTTCCTGCCCTCATTGAATGGGTTCCGGACCCGGACTCGAAACAGGTTGGTTAGGCCACGCGGCGAGAATGCGTGAGCCAACCGGCGTTTGCAGGCCTTCCGGAAATTTTCAACCCTGCAACGGGTGTCCGAGTCAAAGTGGAGGTATTGATGTCGTTGAGGATTGCGGTGGCGCTGGCAGCTACCATCGGGGCGGGGGCCCTGCTGTCGACCACGGCCGAGGCAAGGCCGAGCATCGTCGGTTTCCGGGGCGACTATTCGCCGGGCACGATCGTCGTAAGGACCAATGAGCGCCGGCTCTATCTCGTCGTCGAACCGGGCAAGGCGGTCGCCTATCCCGTCGGCGTCGGGCGCGCCGGCAAGCAATGGGCCGGCACCACACGGATCGACGGCAAGTATACCAATCCGGCGTGGTCGCCGCCGGCGGAAGTGAAGCGCGACAAGCCTTCGATGCCGAACGTGATCCCCGGCGGTTCGCCGCGCAACCCGATGGGCGTTGCCGCGATGACGCTGGCCGGCGGCGAATATGCGATCCACGGCACCAACGCGCCGGGCTCGATCGGCGGCTTCGTCTCCTATGGCTGCATTCGGATGCTGAACGCCGATATCACCGACCTTTACCAGCGCGTCTCCATCGGCACGACTGTTGTCGTGACCCGCTGAGCCTAACCTTCGTCATTCCGGGATGGTCCGAAGGACCAGACCGCAGGTGCGCACTGCGCACCGGGGAATCCTGGGATTCCGGGTTCGCTCGCCAAGAGGCTCGCGCCCCGGAATGACGGCGTAGATATTTTCTATTTGAGTAACCGGCATCAGCACCAGCCGCCGCGATGGCGGCCGCCATAGCTGCGCGCATGGCCCGCGGCGAGCAGCGCCGCCGAAAGGTTGTCGGTGCGGCGCGTCGCGGCGTCGGCCACGACGCGTCCGTTATATTTGTCCGGGCCGATATTGTAGATCGTGACCCCGCCTTCGTTGAGCAGGTCGCGCAAGGCTGCGCCGGCGGCTTCGGCCAGTTCCAATTCCCTCGGGCAGGCCGCCTTCCGCTCCGGCGCATCGACGCCGCGCAGGCGAATCCGCGTCGTCGGCTCGAGCCCCGGCGACAGGTGTACCCGCGCCTCGAACGTGTCGCCATCGATGGTCCTGAGAACCTCGACCGGATGCCGTGCTCCGGAATTTCCGGCGTGCCGCCATACCATCTCCGCGTCACGCGCGGCCTGGATTTCGTAAGGCGACAGCGACGATGCGGTCGGGGCCGGCCAATTCAGCCATTGCCGCATCGGCAGCAAGGTCGCCGCCACCACGCCGACAATGAATATCCAGGGCAGTGCTGGCGTGACCCACCTCACATAACCCTCCTTCCGCCCGTTCTAGTCTCCCGCAACGCTTAACTACGGGAGACTTGCAGATGCGTAAATTCATCCTGATCGCCGCGATGGTGCTGGCGTCGGCGACCGCGCAGGCCGGTACGATGCGAAGCCTGACGCTGGCATCGAACGAGCAGCCGGCGGCGGCCGCGGCGCCAAAAGCCGTCGAAGCTCCGGCCGCCACCGAGGCGCCGAGCTATGTCGCGCGGCCCGCGGCCGTCGGTACGGTGACCGAAGCGCCCAAGGCGGAGACGACAAAGCCCGTCGCCGGGAAAGCGGGTCGGACGAGCAGCGCAGCAAAGCCGAAGCGCAAGCGCGAATCGACCGAGGCGCGCGTGATCCGCGAATTGAATCGCCACGGCATCTATTGGTAAGACGCCACTCGCATGACGAAGCGCCAGCGTGCCGCCATGCGCGGCGCGTTGGTTCGGTTCGCTCAAGGTCTCGTGCCATGAAGAGCAGTCATCACTCAGGCGTGAGTTGGCCGCACGGTTCTTGAACTAATCGTTATTTGTGAAGCAGTTCACATCCGGATTTCGCAGCCGCGGTAATACGCGGGCGAAACCGAAATGAGGGAGGCGCCCATGCCTTCAACGGATCATCAGAGCAGAATGAGTCGCACGATCGACAGGTTGGGGATCGTTCGAATCGTGCTGGTTCAGGTCATGGTTTTGTTCGCGCTCGCCGGCGCCGTCGTTCGATACGTCAACTGGTCGTCCGAGGTCGCCTGGCAAGAGTTTATCAGCGCGAACCAGCCGACGCTGGCCGGCGCGAGCACTCAACCGCGGCCGCAGGCGCAGGCCGTCAAGGGCAAGGCAAGCTGCGCCAAAAAGCCCGGGCAAGAAACCTGAAGGAGCGGGTTACTCCGAAACCGTCTGGATCACGCTGCTGACCGGGCGGCTGGCGACGGCCGGCAGCTTCAGGTCCTTGACCAGCATCGCGTCGTATTCGGCCAGCGTCTCCAGCTGCGCCTTGGCCTTCATGTGCACGACCTTGTAGCCCCCGGCCTTGAGGCGGCGCAGCAGCGTGGGCAAGGCGGCCGCGGTGTTCTTCTGCAGATCGTGCATCAGGATGATGCCCTTGCCCGCCTTGTCGAGCTTGGTCATCACGGTGGTGACGATCTGCGCGGCGTCCCTGGACCTGTAGTCGAAGGAGTCGATGTCGGTGGAGAACATCGCGATGTTGCGCGTGCCGAGATAGTCCACCGAAGCCTGGGTATGCTGCAGTCCCGGAAAGCGGAAGAACGGCGCCGGTGCGGCGCCCAGCGCCATCTTGACCGCGCTAAATCCCTTTTCGATCTCTTCCTTGACCTGCGCTTCGGTCAGCTTCTTGCTGTCGAGATGCGCGTGCGACCAGGTGTGGGCGCCGACGGTGTGGCCGGCATTGTAGACCTGCTTGAGGATCTCCGGATGATAGCTGGTGTGCTTGCCGACCGGGAAGAACGTGGCCTTGGTGCATTCTTCGGCCAGCGACTTCAGCACCGAAGGCGTGGTCGGCCACGGGCCGTCGTCGAAGGTCAGCATCACTTCCTTCTCGGCGAGAAAGTCGAGCTGCTTGAATTGCTGGAAGCCGAAGCCCGGTCCGCCCGTGGTGTCGGCGACGACGACGCGGCTGACCCCGAGCGCATCGGCGTTGGCGCATTTCGGCTGCGCCGGCGCGGCGGGCTTGGCGGCAACCGGCGCGGAAATCGCCGCGGTAACCTCGACGTCTTCGCGCGGCGCAGCCGGCCTGGCGGCAGCGACGGCCAGCGGTTCGGCTTTCCTTGCATTGACGGTTTGGGGCGGAGCCGCCGCATCCGCCTGTGGCGAAGAGGTCCAGAACCATACGGCAGCGATCACGACAGCCGAAACAACACTCGCCAGCATCAGGCCAAACGCATTACGCATGGTTACACTTTCCAAAAAATTCACCACAACCCGTATAGGCCCCATTAATGCAAACGAGGTCTTAACGTCCCACCAACGAGGGCCGGTCGGACCAAATTATTTTTTCCCCCTCGGGGCCGTGGCCAAGCCTCGCCGGCGGCGATCCCGGCGGATGGGCATGCGGTCTCCAGAGCGAAACCGGAGTCAAAAAAGGGCGGTTTTTGCTGTGTGACCGACGTCACAGCGGTTGCGCCATCGTTCAGGCACTGTCCGGTCATCAACAACGGGCCCGCCGAGCCGGGCCAACGGGAGCCAGACATGACCGCTTACCTGACCAGGACCATCCGCCAAGCCGGCATCGTGCTGGTCTTCGCGGTTTCTTTCTCGACCCTGTCGGCGACTTCGAGCTTCGCCTACAGCTCCGAAGCGCAGCAGATGTGCACCGGCGACGCCTTCAGGCTCTGCAGCAGCGAGATCCCGAACATCTCGAAAATCACCGCCTGCATGATGAAGAAGCGCGCCAGCCTGAGCACCGGCTGCCGGGCCGTGATGGACCGCGATCTCGCGCAGAAATCCAACAAGGTCGCCGCGCAGTAATCTTCGCCTCGTCATTCCGGGATGGTCCGAAGGACCAGACCCGGAATCTCGAGATTCCGGGTTCATCGCTGCGCGATGCCCCGGAATGACAGACACTTCAACGTCATCCCAAAGACGTTGCGGCGCCGGTTTGAGCGCATTAGAACGCGCCTGGATCATGACCGGGTAGGCGTAATCACAATGACCAGATTTCTTTTCATCATTCCGATTGCCTTGATGACCTCAACGGCTTTCGCCCAACAGCAGGGACAGGACGTCTGCGCGCGCGACGCCTCACGATTTTGCCGGGCCCATCTCGGTGAGGGCGACCAGGTCGTGCTGGCGTGCCTGAAGCAACACCGCGCCAGGCTCAGCAAGGGATGCCAGGCCCTGTTGACGCGGCACGGGCAGTAATTGTTTCCGTCATTCCGGGGCGCGCGTAGCGCGACCCCGGCGATGCCCCGGAATGACGATCAGGTGCTGCTCCCCGCGGCCGTTGCCACCGGCAACACTTCGTTCGCGGCGCGGTCCGGCGTGTCTTCCTTCCAGCGCACCGATCCGAACGGCCGCTCCAGCATGCGGCGGACCCGCACCGGATCGGGTCCGAGGTGGAAGCCCATCGCGCGCTGATGCAGCGCGCGCTCGGATTGGGTCGAGCGATTGCGCTGGCGCAGATAGTCCAGCCAGGTCGGGCAGTGATAGCGTTCGGTCCACAATTCGGGATCGGCGATGTCGCGCGCGATCGACCAGCCATAGGCGCCGTTGCGCTGCCGGCTCAACTGCACTTCCTGCATCACATTGTGGAAGGCGCGGGCGCTTTCCTGGTCGACGCGGTATTCGATCTCGACCACCAGCGGCCCGCTGCGGCCGGTCAGCGACAGCCGCACCTCGGGGTCGGCCAGAACCTCGGCATCCTCGTTGCGCGCGCCGACCGGCGGCATCCGCAGCCACAGGCCGAGCAGGGGCGACGCCAGCATCATGGCGGCGGAAACCAGGAGCGCGGTTTGCACGCCGGCCATGTCGGTCAAATAGCCCCAGCCCCAGCTGCCGATCGCGATACCGCCGGCGATCGAGGCCTGGAACGCCGCCAGCGAGCGGCCCGCGACCCAGCGCGGCGCGGAGAGCTGGACACCGATATTGAACAGCGCGACCGCCGCCATCCAGACCGCGCCGGCCACCACCAGCGCCGCCGCGGTCAGCACCGGCTGCCGGCTCAACGCCACCGCCGTGATGGCGCCCGCCATCGATATCGTGCAGGCGCGGATCGCGGCCTCGCCGCTCATGCGTTTGCGCAAGGCGCCGATGTTGAGCGCGCCGATCACCGCGCCCATGCCGAAGGCGCCGAGCATGATGCCATAGGTCTGCGCGCCGCCATTCAGCAGATCCCGGGCGATCAGCGGCATCAGCGCCATGATCGAGCCGCCGATGATGCCGGTCACCAGGGTGCGCGTCAGCACGATGCGGATCGCGGGCGAATTGGCGATGTAGCGCACGCCCGATACCATGGCGCGGTTGAGGCGTTCGCGCGGAAGCCGTGACGGCTCGCTGCGGCGGCGCCAGAGAAACAGCACGACCAGCAGGGGAATATAGAGCAGCGCGTTGGCCGCGAACGCCGCGACCGCGCCCGCGGTGGCGACGATGACGCCGCCGATCGCCGGTCCAAAGCTTCGCGCGATATTGTAGCTGATGCCGTTCAGCGCCACCGCGGCCGGCAAATGCTCCGCCGGCACCTGCTCGCTGACCGAGGATTGCCACGCCGGCCCGAACAGCGCCATGCCGCAGCCGACGACGAAGCAGAACGCCAGCAGGATATTCGGCGTCACCAGATCATACCATGCCATCACGGCCAGCGCCGTCGCCCCGACCAGCGCGATTGCCAGCGAGACCAGCGCCACGACCCGCCGGTCATACATGTCGGCGATGGCGCCGGCCGGCATCGAGATCAGCATGATCGGCAGCATCAGCGCGGTCTGCACCAGCGCCACCTTGTCGGCCGACGACGTCATCTGCGTCATCGCCCAGGCGGCGCCGACGCCCTGGATCAGGAGGCCGAGATTGGAGAGCAGGCTGGCGAGCCAGATCCGCCGGAACACCCCATGCCGCAGCGGGGCCGCCACGCCGTCCCCTGAAAACATCGAGCGTTTCGCCGGTTCCTTCATGGCCTGTTCCGTCAGGCCGGTCGCGGCCCCTGATTCCCTGCGTTCTTCAGTGATGCCTGCGAAAGTCCCGGGCTGTCCAGTGTTTAGGCCGCTATCAGCGGTCACACAGGGCGGTTAAAAGACTGAAATTCACGGGAGGTTACCAAATGAGCCTATCGCGGCGGATGCTGTTGAAGGGCGCCAGCGCCCTTACCCTGGCGACCGGAACCTTCGGTCTGCCGGCCCTCGCGCAGACCGCGCCCACCGCTGCCCCGGCGGCCCAAGTTCCACCCATTCTGTTCGTACACGGCAATGGCGATCACGCCGCGCTGTGGATCACCACGCTGTGGCGGATGGAATCGAACGGGGTTGCGCGCGACCGGATGCTGGCGATCAATTTCACCGATCCGCTGGCGCGGTCCGACGATTCGGTGGCGCAGCCCAACCGGTCCTCGACGGAAGACCAGCGCCGCGAACTGGGCGAGGCGATCCAGGAATTGAAGCGCCGCACCGGGGTGGCACGCATCGCGCTGGTCGGCAGTTCGCGCGGCGGCAATTCCATTCGCAGCTATATCAGGAACGGCGGCGGCGCCGATGTCAGCCACGCCGTGCTGTGCGGCGTTCCCAGCCACGGCATCTTCGACTGGGAGGTTATGCCCGGCAGCGAGTTCAACGCGCGCAGTCCGTTCCTGCGCGGGCTGAACGAAGGCGACAGCGAGGTGACGCCAGGCACCGCGTTCCTGACCTTGCGCAGCGACGGCATCGACAAATATGCGCAAGGAGATGGCCGCTTCGTCGGCAAGCCGGGCACGCCGACCGGCGTTACCCCTGACAGCCCGGCGCTCAAGGGCGCCACCAACCTGGTGCTCGGCGCCATCGACCACCGCGAGACGGCGTTTCATCCGCGCGCGTTCCGCGAGATCTACAAATTCATCGCCGGCCGCGAACCGGACCGGATCGCCATTGTGCCGGAAGCGGACGTCAAACTGAGCGGCCTCGTGACGGGCACGCCGGGCGGCGTTCAAACCAACCGCCCGGTGGCGAGCGCCTCGGTCGACGTGCATCGGGTATCGCCGGATACCGGCGAGCGGATCGGCGGCCCGGTCCATTCCTCGCAGACCGGCGCCGACGGACGCTGGGGCCCGGCGCAGGTCGATCCCACCTGGTACCTCGAGATCGTACTCACCTCGCCCGGGTCGACCACCACGCATCTCTACCGTTCGCCGTTTCCCCGCTCCTCCGACATCGTGCATCTTCGCGCCGCGCGCCCGCTGGGACAGGCCGATGCCGGAGCCGGCGCGGTCGTCATCCTGTCGCGGCCGCGCGGCTATTTCGGCCTGCCCCGCGACGTGGTGCTGCTCGACGGCAAGGAGCCGGCGGACGTCAAGACCGGCGTCCCGACCGATTCGATCACCACCTTGCGGCTTCCGGCCGGAGAAGCCGGACGCGCCGTCATCGCGCAGTTCAACGAGGAGCGGATCGTGGCCCGGGCCTGGCCGGCATCCGAGAACAGGATTGCGGTCGCCGAGCTGACTTACTAGCTGTTGAGCCAGCGGTTTGGCGGTGTCCCCGTTCGCCCGCCTTCATGGCGCCCGGATTTCCGGAGCTGATGGGGAGGTCGCCAGACTGGCAGATCCGCCCCTCGAGAACTGCGAGGCCGTCCGTGAGCATAGCCGAATCCTGGGACCCGCCGATGGCGCGCCCACCACTGGTGCCGCCCAGCCCGCCGCGGGCGCCCGACGGCATGACCGCCTTCGGGCGGATGATGGCGATGCGCGAGAGCGTGATCGGAACCTGGGGGCAGCGCGCCTATGAGGAGGACATCATCCGGGGGCGCTTCTTCGGGCGCTCGAGCTTCATTCTCAACACGCCGGATTCGATTCGGCATGTGCTGGTCGACAATTACGAGAATTATACGCGCACGCCGGCCGCGATCCGGGTGCTGCGCCCGGTGCTCGGCGAAGGCCTGCTGATCGCGGAGGGCCGCGCCTGGAAGCATCAACGCCGAACGCTGGCGCCCGCCTTCACGCCGCGCGCCGTCACCCCGCTCATTCCGCACATGCTGACGGCGACCGACCAGACCATTGCAAAACTTCGCGCCGCCAGCGATGCGCCGGTCGATCTGCGCGAGGCGATGCAGCGCATGACGCTCGAGATCGCCGGGCGAACGATGTTTTCGTTCGGAATGGACCGCCATGGCGCTGCGTTGCGCGACTTCGTGATGGAGTATGGCGAGCGGCTGGCGCGCCCGCATGTTTTCGATCTGATCTTGCCGCTGAGCTGGCCGAGCCCGCAGGATTTCTCCCGCGCCCGCTTTCGCAAGCGGTGGACGCAATTCGTGGCGATGCTGATGGCGGAGCGCCGCGCCGCCGGCAAGGAGGAGGGCGCGCCGCCGAGCGATCTGTTCGACCTGATGGAGGCCGCGCGAGATCCCGAGACCGGCGACGCCTTCACCGACGATCAACTCGGCGATCAGGTGGCGACGATGATTCTCGCCGGCCACGAGACCACCGCCACGGCGCTGTTCTGGTCGCTGTACCTGCTGGCGCTCGATCCCGGCACGCAGGACCGGTTGGCCGCCGAGGTGGAGGCCGCGACCGCTGGCGGCGCGCTCGATATCGAGCGGCTGAAATTTACCCGCGCCGTGGTCGACGAGACCATGCGGCTCTATCCGCCGGCGTTCCTGATCGCGCGCGCGGCCGGTGCGGCCGATACCATCGGCGGCATGCCGGTGAAGAAAAACGACATCGTGCTGATCGCGCCGTGGCTGCTGCACCGGCACGAAAAGCTCTGGAGCGATCCCAACGCTTTCATCCCCGCACGTTTCATGCCGCCGTCGCCGCCGCCCGATCGCTTTGCCTATTTGCCGTTCGGCGTGGGCGCCCGGGTCTGCATCGGCGCGCATTTCGCGCTGCTCGAGGCCACCCTGGCGCTGGCCAGGTTGATCGGCGCGTTCAAGGTCGAACTGGTGGACAAGGCGCCGGTGATGCCGGTGGGCGTGGTGACGACGCAACCCGACAGCTCGCCAATGTTCAGGATCACGCCGCGCTAGCCAGCGCGGTTTCGAGCGGAGTGGATATGAGCGATACCGAGGCCCAGTTTTCCGTGCTGAGGCAGACCGCCGACCCGGCGGTCGCCGATGCGATTCGCGACCTGATCGAGAACGGCGAGGACCACCAGCTCAACCGGATCAACGCGCTGGATTTCTCGGCGCGGAGCGGGCTCGACGAGGAGCGGGTGATTTCCGGCTTCCTGCATGCCGCACGGCTCGGGCTGTTTGACCTCACCTGGAACGTGCTGTGTCCCGGCTGTGGCGGCGTGCTCGATGCCCACTCGACGCTGAAGTCGCTGCGCCACGACGACTATCATTGCGGGCTATGCGCCTGCGGTTACGAGGCCTCGGTCGACGAACAGGTCGAGGTCGCCTTTACCGTCAGCCCCCGGGTCAGGCGCATCGCGGCGCATGATCCGAACACGCTGCCGCTCTGGGAATATTACAAACAGGTGTTCTGGAGTTCCGGCGTCGACTTCGACGAGGCGTCGTTCGCGGAGCTGTCGAACGACGTCGTGCTGGACGCGCTCGAATTGCCGGCGGGCGAGAAGGCGGTGCTGTCGCTGCAACTGCCGCCGCAATTCATCATCGTGTTCGAGCCGGTGACGCACTCCGCCCAGTTCATCGACGTCCAGGGCGAGCCGACCAAAGAGCGCCAGCAGCTATCGCTGCTTTACAAGAAAAATCCGACGCCGACCGGCGGGACCATCACGCTGCGTCCCGGACCCTTGAGGCTGGCGCTCGACAACCAGGCCGGCGTGCGGGTGCTGCCGTCGGTGTTCATCGCCGCCGACGCGCTCCATCACCTGATCGGCAAGCGCAAGCCGTTCCTCACCGCCAAGCGGATGCTGACCAACCAGACCTTCCGCGACGTCTTCAAGGCCGACAACCTCAACATCGACCAGCGGCTCAAGATCACCTCGCTGACGTTCCTGTTCACCGACCTCAAGGGCTCCACCGCGCTATACGAGAGGGTCGGCGATCTCGCCGCCTTCGATCTGGTGCGGGCGCATTTCCACGCGCTGCTGGAGATCATCTCCTCGGAAAAGGGCGCGGTGGTGAAGACGATCGGCGACGCCGTGATGGCGACCTTCATCCGGCCGGAACATGCGATCGTCGCGGGCTTGCGGATGCGCGCCGCCATGGACGGGCTCAATTCCGAGCGCGGGACCCAGGATTTGGTGGTCAAGATCGGCATTCACGAAGGGCCTTGCCTCGCCGTCATGCTGAACGAGCGGCAGGATTATTTCGGCCAGACCGTCAACATCGCAGCCCGGGTGCAGAGCCTGTCGACCTCGCAGGAAATGCATATCACCGGCCCAGTCAACGATGCGCCGGCGGTGGCCGCTATTCTGCGGCGGGAAGCGATCACGCCGATTCAGAAGCAGGCGGCGCTGCGCGGCATCGCAGACAAGATCGTGGTGTACGAAATTCCCTAACGCAGTCCCGGCTCTCGCAATGACGTGGAAAGAGCGGTGCTGGCGGCATGCCAAACGGGATTAAGATTGCCTAATCGTAATGCAGACCGGAACCGGCGCGGATTGCGCGGGTTGATTTTCCGGCCCATATAATAGCGACAGCCGCTTGCGGCGAATGAACCCCCAACTGTCCCCCGGATATCGGTAGGAACGTAAATGCTGGACGGCCTGCGCCAATTCATTGCCGACGTTGTTTCTCCCACCGCGCTTGCGGATCGGGCGTTTGACGATACCGGGTACCGGCTGGCGGCGACGGCGCTGCTGATTCACGTCATTTCCATCGACGGCGAGCCGTCCGAAGTCGAAAAGCGCAAACTTCACAGCCTGATCGAGAGCCGTTTCGGTCTCGATCGCGGCACCGCCGATCACCTGATCGCGTCCGCGACGCTGGTCGAGGGCGAGGCGGTCGATCTCTATCATTTCACCAGCGTCATCATGCGTTCGGTGGATGAGGAAGGCCGGCTGCGCATCGTCGAGATGATGTGGGAACTGGTTTATGCCGACGGCCAGGTCAGCGAGTTCGAGGACAATGTGGTCTGGCGCGCGGCCGATCTTCTGGGCGTATCCTCGCGGGATCGCATCGATCTCAAGCACCGTATTGCCGCACGGCGATCCGCGGCGGCAAACGGCGGCTCCGATGCCGCGGGCGCTGCCACGTGAGCCCGTTCTGGAGGCAGTGCGGCCGGATATGACGAAATCTTGACCTGCCCGCCGATTGGTCGTCGCCGGGGGCGATAGGCCCTCAAAAAGCTGCACTTCGCATCATTGTGCGTTTGCGGGTGCCGATATGCTTGCAAGTGGCTTGCCTCTCCCCTCAGGCCTATGCTCTCGTCCCTGGTGTTAGCCGCATTTCCTGCAATTGATTTATGAGTATTGAATCGTGACCGAGCGCGTGACGCTGATTACCGGTGCCTCGGCGGGCATAGGAACTGAACTGGCGCGCGTTTTCGCATCGAACGGGCACCGCGTGGCCCTGGTGGCGCGCCGCGGGGATCGCCTGACGCAGCTGGCTGAGGAAATCGTGGCCGGCGGCGGTGCTGCACCGATTGTAATTGCCTGCGATCTCGAGCAGCCCGACGCCGGTGACAGGATTGCCGCGATCCTGGCCGCCGAGGGCGTCGAGGTCGAGTACGTCGTCAACAATGCGGGCTTCGGAATGTTCGGCAGGGCGATCGTCCGCGACCGCGCCGAGCAGCTCGGCATGATCGATCTCAACGTCCGCACCCTGACCGAACTGTCGTTGCGGTTTTCCGACAGCCTGATCCGGCACCGCGGCGGCATCCTCAATCTCGCTTCGATCGCCGGCTTTCTGCCGGGTCCCGGCATGGCCGTCTACTACGCGTCCAAGGCCTATGTGCTGTCTTTCACCGAGGCGTTGCGGGCCGAACTGGCGCCGCACGGCGTGCGGGTCACCGCGCTATGCCCGGGGCCGGTACCGTCGGAATTTCAGTCGCGGGCGGGGTTTCTGCCCGGCGTCGATTCCGTGATCCTGAATGTCACCCCGGCAAATGTCGCGCAGGCGGGGTATCGCGGGCTGATGGACAACAAGCGCACGGTAATCCCGGGCCTGGGCGTGAAGATCGTGCCTTTCCTGCTCCGGCTGTTCCCGCGCGGGTTCATCCTGGCGGCGGTCGCCCGCCTGCAGTTGCGCAGGCGCTGATAGAGCCATCGCGCGCCGTTCTGGCCCGCGATTTGCTTATATTTCCCTGTGAACGCATCCGAAGTTAACGGCGACTTAAGTACGATTCTGGCTTGATGGTCGTCGGACAGAAAAATTCGATGTTTCAGTCGGACCAAATTTTGGGCGAAAATGTCGTGCGCTTCCCCGGTGGAGCGGCAGCGACCCCTTTCGCGCCTTCGGCGGCCAAATCCCTGCTGCCGGTGCTGGTGGTCCTGCACCAGGAGTGCTCGACGCCGGGCCGGGTCGGCAATGCGCTGCGGGCGCTTGGGCACCCGCTGGATATCAGACGTCCGCGGTTTGGCGATCCCCTGCCGGAAACCCTCGACGACCATGCGGGTGCCGTGATTTTCGGCGGCCCGATGAGCGCCAATGACCCCGATGAATTCGTCCGCCGGGAAATCGACTGGATTTCGGTTCCGCTGCGGGAGCAGCGGCCGTTTCTGGGCATTTGCCTCGGCGCCCAGATGCTCGCCAGGCAGCTCGGCGCGCGGGTAGCACCCCATCCGGAAGGCCGGGCGGAGGTCGGGTATTACCCGATCCGCCCGACGCGAGCGGGGCTGGCGCTATGCCCGCACTGGCCGGATCACGTCTACCACTGGCACCGCGAGGGGTTCGAGCTTCCCGATGGCGCCGAAATGCTGGCCGAGGGCGGCGACTTCCCGATCCAGGCGTTCCAGATGGGTCACGCGTTCGGCCTCCAGTTTCATCCCGACGTGACCTACGCGATGATGCATCGATGGACCACGCGCGGCTACGACCGGCTGGATGCGCCGGGCGCGCGGGCTCGCCATCATCATTTCGAGGATCGCGCCATCCATGACGTGACCGAGCGCGCCTGGCTGAAGGCGTTTCTCGACGTCTGGCTGACGCGCATGCCGCGCTCGGTGATGTCGGAGGCCGCGGAATAGCGCGGCAAAAACAACGCCGCGATATTCCGCGCGGCGGTTCTCAAAATCCGTTCTCGCAAGCCTTTCCAGATCTGCGGATGTGCTAGTGTCGGCCGCACAAGCTTGCGGTCAATCAGCAGGCATCGGGAGGCGGCATGACCGGCGACGAATTCGCTGCGCTATTGAACGATTTCACGCTGTCGGCGGAATCCGGCGACGGCGCGCGCTTCGCAAGACACTTCACCGAAGACGGCATCTATTACGATTATATCTACGGCGCCCATCAGGGCCGCGCCGACATCGCGCACATGATGCAGGGCCTGTTTCACCGCGATGCCGCGGACTATCGCTGGGAAATGTTCGATCCCGTGTTCGACGGCAGGCAGGGCTATGCCTGGTCGCTGTCGAGCTTCACCTCGACAATTGAACGGTTCAAGGGCCAGCGCGTCGTGATCGACGGCATGAGCCGTTTTGTCATCCGCAATGGACTGATTGCCGAGTACCGCGAATCCGTCAATGGCGGCGTGGCGATGGCGCAGCTCGGTGTCGAGCCGGATCGCATGACAAAGGTGTTCCAGCGCTGGGCCGGCTGGCTCAAGGAGCGGCCGGAAACAACAGACTATCTGGCGCGGCCCAAAGGCTCGCGCGCGACAAGGGAGATCTGAAACACATGACTCAGCAACAACACGCGGCCGCGCAAAAGGAGAATCCGGTTGCCTATCAGCACATCCTCTACGAGGTGAGCGAGAAGATCGCGACCATCACGCTGAACCGGCCCGACCGCATGAATGCGTGGACGCCGATCATGGAGCGCGACGTGCGTCACGCCATGGAGGCTGCCGCGGCCGATGACAATGTGCGCGTGATCGTGCTGACCGGAGCAGGCCGCGGCTTCTGCGCCGGCGCCGATATGGAGGCGCTGAAGGGGCTCGATCCCGACGACATCAAGCGCGCGCAACGCCTGCCACCATTCGACATGAACCGGCGGCCGGACTGGCAGAGCCGCTACGGCTATTATCCGTCGATCCCGAAGCCCATCATCGGCATGCTGAACGGCGCCACCGCGGGCATCGGCCTCGTGCACGCGCTGTATTGCGACCTGCGCTTCGCCGCGGACAACACCGTGTTCACGACGGCGTTTTCCCGCCGCGGGCTGATCGCCGAGCATGGCATCAGCTGGATGCTGCCGCGCATCGTCGGCCATGCCAACGCGCTGGATCTGTTGATGTCGGCGCGCCGGGTGCCGAGCGACGAGGCGCTGCGCATCGGCCTGGTCAACCGGCTGTATCCGCCCGACCAGCTGCGCGAGCAGACCTACGCCTATGCCCGCGATCTCGCCGATTTCGTCTCGCCGAGCGCGATCGCCGTGATCAAGCGGCAGCTCTACGACGTGCCGTTCCAGACCCTGGCCGAAGCCACCATCGACGCCAACCGCGAGATGGTGGTGGCGCTGCGCGGCAGCGATTTCCGCGAAGGCGTCGCGAGCTTCATGGAGAAGCGGCCGCCGAGGTTTACGGGGAAGTAGGGGGGAGGGCGTTTAGCAGCCCGTCTTCGCCCAAGAGGGCTTCGCCGGGCACCACGCTTCGCCCTTCAGCCTCTTGCGTGGCTGCGCCACGCGTAGCCCGAAGGGCGAAGCGTGGTGGAGCCAGGCGGGATCGAACCGCCGACCTCGTCATTGCGAACGACGCGCTCTCCCAGCTGAGCTATGGCCCCATCGCGACCGCCCGAAAGGTGAGTTCCGGTGGCCGGCAATTGGCGCCATTTACAATCCACGCCAAGGGCAAGTCAAGAACGGTGAAATCGCTGTTTTTCGAGACTTTTTGCCGGGAACTTCCCTTGTTTGCGGGGGGCGGAACCGATATCTACCAAGCAGCAAACCCCGCGAGTTCATTCCCCCATGCGAGCCATTCTCGACATCATCATTATTGTTCTCGATCTCTACGTCTGGCTGCTGATCGCCTCCGCCATCCTGTCCTGGCTGATCGCCTTCAACGTCGTGAACACGCGCAACCAATTCGTGGCGGCGGTGGCCGAGTTCCTGTTCCGGATCACCGAACCGGTGCTGGCGCCGATCCGGCGGTTCATGCCCAGCCTCGGCGGCCTCGACATCTCGCCGATCATCCTGATTCTGATTATCATGTTCATCCAGCGGGTGATTGCCTACTATATCTATCCAAACGTGATCTGATCGCCGCCTTGGTGGATGCTCCATGGATCCCTGGCGCTATTCCAGCGACGGTGTCAGCATCGCGTTGCGCGTGACCCCGCGCGGCGGCCGCGACGACATCGACGGGGTTGAGACGCTCGCCAATGGCCGCAGCGTGGTCAAGGTCCGGGTCCGCGCCATCGCCGAGGGCGGCGAGGCCAACCGGGCGGTGACGGAATTGCTCGCCAGGGCGCTCGGCGTGCCCAAGCGATGCGTGCGGGTGCTGTCGGGAACGACGTCCCGGCACAAACAGATTGCCGTCGACGGCGATCCCACGAAGCTTGGCGACACGTTGCGGAAGCTGACCGCGGCGAAGCCGGATTGATTCATCGAGGACTGAGATGGCGGCCCGAATCATCGACGGAAAAGTCATTGCATCGGAGCTTCGCGCCCGTGTCGCCGACGAGGTGGCGCGGGTGCAGCGTGTGCACGGGGTGACCCCCGGGCTTGCGGTGGTGCTGGTCGGCAGCGACCCCGCCAGCCAGGTCTATGTCCGCAGCAAGCACAAGCAGACCCAGGCCGCCGGCATGGCGTCGTTCGAACATGTGCTGCCGGCCGACGTCGAGCAGATCGAATTGCTGGCGCTGATCGGCAAGCTCAATCGCGATCCCGGCGTGCACGGCATCCTGGTGCAGCTGCCGCTGCCGAAATCGCTCGATACCGAAGCCGTCATCAACGCCATCGACCCCGCCAAGGATGTCGACGGGCTGCATCCCAACAACGCCGGCCGCCTCGCCGGCGGGTTCGCGGCGTTGTCGCCCTGCACGCCGCTCGGATGCATCATTCTCACCAAGAGCGTGCACGCCTCGCTGGAGGGCCTGAACGCCATCGTGATCGGTCGCTCCAATCTGGTCGGCCGTCCGCTGGTGCAATTGCTGCTCAACGAAAACGCCACGGTGACGATCGCGCATTCGCGCTCGCGCGATCTGGCGCAGCTCTGCGCCCGCGCCGACCTCGTGTACGGCGCCGTCGGCCGGCCGGAAATGGTGCGCGCCGACTGGATCAAGCCGGGCGCCACCGTGATCGATGTCGGCATCAACCGGCTGCCCGGGCCCGACGGCAAGGACCGGCTGGTCGGCGATGTCGCCTTTGCGGAAGTGTCTGAAGTCGCCGGCGCCATCACGCCGGTGCCAGGCGGCGTTGGCCAGATGACGGTGGCGTGCCTCTTGGTCAATACGCTGCGCGCTGCCTGCGCGATTCACGGGCTGGCGAAGCCGGCGGTGTAGCGCGGGCCGTCATTCCGGGGCGTCTCGAAGAGGCGAACCCGGAATCCAGAGGTAATGGCGCCCCAGATTCCGGGTTCATGCGAAGACGCATGCCCCGGAATGACGACTACGTCGTCACCCCGCGCCGTTCTCGATCAGCCGGCGGTAAAACCGGATCATGTCGGCATAGCCCTCGACGCTGATCCGCTCGTTGGTGCCGTGAAACCGCTTCAGGTCCTCCGACGTCGCGCGCACCGGCGAGAAGCGGAGAATGGTGTCGGTCACGGCGGTGAAGTGGCGCGAATCGGTTGCCGCCACCATCAGGCCCGGGGCGACGATCACGTCGGGAAAAATCTCGCGGATCGTGCGGTTGAGCATGCGGTAGGATGGACCCGCAGTGCCTGTCACCGGCGGCGGATCGGTGTTGCCGGGAAACGGCTCGACCGCGATGCGCTCGTTCCTGACCGTAGAGCGGACATGATCGATCACGCTGGCCTGGGTGTCGCCGGGAACCAGCCGGAAGTTGACGGTGGCCGTGGCGTTGCCGGGCAGCACGTTGTCCTTGTCGCCGGCATTGAAGATCGTCAGCGCCGTGGTGGTGCGCACGGTCGCCTCGGTCGGCCCGGTCTTTTCGAATTCGCGCAGCAACAGCGGCTTGAACAGCCAGAGGTTCGACAGCACCACGCGGTTGAAGCCGCTCATCTCGGGCGCCAGCGTGTCGAACATTTCCGAGACGGTGCCGCGAATCCGCATCGGCAGGCGATGGTCTTCCAGCCGTGCCAGCGCAGCGCTCATCATGCCTATCGCGGTCTGGCGCGGCGGCATCGACGAATGGCCGGGCGTCGCCTGCGCGGTCAACACCAGCGTCGCATAGCCCTTCTCGGCGACGCCGATCAGCGCCGCGGGTTTGTCGAGGCCCTTCAGGATGCCGTCGGTGATCAGCAGGCCCTCGTCGAGCACGAAGTCGAGTTTGACGCCGCGCGCGGCCAGCGTGGCGGCGATGGCCTTGGCGCCCCTGGTGCCCGCGACCTCCTCGTCATGGCCGAACGCGAAATAGACGGTTCGTTTCGGGGCAAAACCCTGCTTCGCCATCTGCTCGGCAGCCTCCAGCATCGCATAGAGGTTGCCCTTGTCGTCCCACGATCCGCGACCCCAGATGAAGCCGTCGGCGATGACGCCATCGAACGGCGGCTGCTGCCAGTCCTTCTCGGTGCCCGGCGCCACCGGCACCACGTCCTGATGCGCCAGCAGCGCGATCGGGGCCGCCTTGGGATCGGTGCCCTGCCATGTGTAGAGCAGGCTGTGGCCGCCGATCAGTTCGCGCTTCGCCACGGCATGAAACGCCGGGAAGCTTTTCTCGATATGTGCCCGCAATCCTTGCAGCGCCTCGGCGCCCTGCTCGGGATTGAGAAAGTTCGAGATGGTCTGGAAACGGATCGCCTCGGACAGCCGCATCGCCGCGCCCTGGTCGACCGCCGCGCGCGGCACCGCGGCGACCTCGATCTGCCGCGAGCCGTGCGAGAAGACATTGAACAGCAGGATGGCGGCGAGCAGGACGAGCGCCGCGATCAGGAGCAGCAGGACATTGCGGATGATGCGTATCAGCCGGCGCATGGGATGATTCTCTTCTCCTCGTTCCCCGGACGCTGCGCAGCGCGAAGCGGTGCGCTGCAGATCCGGGAGGCATCTTAGCGGCCGCGACTGGGTCCCGGCTCTGAGGCCGGGACACGAGGTTGCTTGAAAGCCTACTTCGCGTGCGCCTTCGCCCGCTCCATGCCTTCGAGGATCAGCCGGTGCGCATCCTCGGCATCGCCCCAGCGCACCACCTTGACCCATTTGCCGGGCTCGAGGTCCTTGTAGTGCTCGAAGAAGTGCTGGATCTGCTGCAGCGTGATGTCGGGCAGGTCGCTGTAGGTCTTCACCTTGTCGTAGCGCTGCGTCAGCTTGGAAGACGGCACCGCGATGATCTTCTCGTCGCCGCCGGCCTCGTCTTCCATCAGGAGCACGCCGACCGGGCGCACGCTCATCACTGCGCCCGGGACGATGGCGCGGGTGTTGGCCACCAGCACGTCGCAGGGGTCGCCGTCGCCCGACAGCGTATGCGGGATGAAGCCGTAATTGCCGGGATAGCGCATGGCGGTATAGAGAAACCGGTCGACGACGAGCGTGCCGGCTTCCTTGTCCATCTCGTATTTGATCGGCTCGCCGCCGACCGGAACTTCGATGATGACGTTGACGATACGCGGCGGGTCGATTCCGAGCGAGATGGCGTCAATGCGCATGAATGGCTCCGCGTGGTGAGATACGTATGGATGTCATACGCGGGCTTAACCCGCGTATCCATCGCACTTTCGTAAGATGCCCTGAAAAAGGATCGATTGCCGGGTCAAGCCCGGCAATGACGAGCAGCAGAACGCCGTCCTCAGTTAGTCCAGGCGAAGGCGACCTTGTCGAGCGACTTCGCCCCGAACTTCTCCGAGGAGCGCGCGACCATGCGGCCACCGAGCGCGCGATAAAACTCCGTCGCCGGATCGTTGTCGGAGAGTGCCCAGATCACCATGCTCTTCAGCCCGCTCTGCAGCAGGTCGCGCCGCGCCGCGGTGAACAGCCGGCGGCCGAAGCCCAGTCCCTGAAATTCCGGCCGCAGATAGAGTTCGTAGATCTCGCCTTCGAAGTGCAGGCTGCGGGCGCGGTTGCGGCCGTAATTGGCATAGCCCGCGACCTTGTCGCCGAACACCAGGACGCTGACGCGGCTGCCCTTGCGGATCGCGCTGTCCCACCATTGCGGGCCGCGGCGGTTGATCAGCTTCTCCAGCTCGGCACCGGGGATGATGCCCTGATAGGCCGAACGCCAGGCTTCGTCATGGGTGGACGCCACCGCGGCTGCATCCGCAGCTTTGGCCGGTCGTACCTCGATCAGGGTTGTGCTCATGATCCTATCCAAGCAAGTCGGCGCGTCCGCTTCAAGGTCTATCGTTAATTATCGGTTAACCTGTGGATTTTCTGCATCAGTCCTGCCGCCCGGTTGTACCGAAAAAGGACAGAAGCCCGGGGAATAGCGTCCGTGCAGGCTCTGGAGGGTGCGAATGATTCTTAACGGCCGGTTCGGCCGCCGATATTCGCGGAAAGCATTCACGGAAAAATGCCCGGAATTGATTCGCCGTGGGTATTCTGTTCCGCAAATCCAAATCCGGTCGGTCCCCCGGTCCGCGTCAGGCAAATTCATGCAATCGTTCAAAGCCTGCTTCGTCCTGGTTGTGCTCGGAGCGGTCTGTATCCAGAACGCGGCCGCGCAGGACAGGCTGGGCGCGCAAGGCGCGGAAGCCGAACCGCATCGCATGCAGCAATGGCGGGTGCCTTCGCCGGTCATCGATGTTGCGGCGCGCGCATGGTTGTTCCGGCCACGCGGCGACGGGCCGTTTCGGCTGGCGGTGATCGCGCACGCCTCGACGCAGAACGCGCTGCGTCGCGCGCAGATGCCGCAACCCGAATACCGCGCGCTGGCCGCCTGGCTGGTCGCGCGCGGCTTTGCCGTGCTGGTGCCGGAGCGTCCCGGTCACGGCGGCACCGGCGGCCGTTACCTGGAGGACCAGGGCGGCTGCGACGAAGCCAACTATATCAGTGCCGGACGCGCCACCGCGGACGCGATCGCGGCGGCGGCGGGTTTTATGCGCAAGCAACCTTTCATCCGGCCGGACGGCATGGTCATTGTCGGGCACTCCGCCGGCGCGTGGGGTGCGCTGGCGCTGGCCGGCCAAAGCCCGAAAGAAATCTCCGCCGTCATTGCCTTCGCGCCCGGCCGCGGCAGCCATGCCAACGACCAGCCGAACGAGGTTTGCGCGCCGCATACGCTGATGGCGACGGCGGCCGAATTCGGCAAGACCGCGCGCGTGCCGGTGACGTGGCTGGTGGCGGCCAACGACACGTATTTCTCGCCCGAGCTGTCGCGGCGGATGGCGGATGCGTTTCGCGGCGGCGGCGGCCAAGTCGGCTCTCAAGTCGGCTTCCGCGTGCTGCCGGCATCCGGCAGCGAGGGACACTGGCTGGCGGAAACCGAAGCCGGCGTCAAAATCGCAGGTCCCGAACTGGAGCGGGCGTTGAGGACGCCCGCGCGGGGCGCGGCGCAAAAGCGATGACGCTGCGCACGATCAGCCCATGGCCAGACGATGACGTTATCCTCTACGACGGCGTCTGCGTGTTCTGCTCGCGCTGGATCCGCTTCGTCGCCGCGCGCGACGTGGAGAAGCGATTCCGCTTCACCGCGATCCAGTCCGGCTACGGCACCCGTCTGGCGCAGGCATTTGGAATCAACCCTGATGATCCCGACACCAATGCCGTGGTCCATGGCGGCGAGGCGTTCTTCAAGTCCGACGCAGCGCTGACGGTGCTGTCGAACCTGCCGCGATGGGGCTGGGTGCGCGTCCTCTACGCGGTGCCGAAGCCGCTGCGCGACGCGGTGTACGGTCTCGTCGCGCGGAATCGCTACCGGATATTCGGCAAGTATGAAGCGTGTTTTGTGCCGGATGCGGAGATGCGGGCGAGGGTGATGGAATAGAATCAATGCTCTCTCATCGTCATTCCGGGGCGATGCGAAGCATCGAACCCGGAATCTCGAGAATCCGGGTCTGGTGCTGGCGCACCATCCCGGAATGACGAGAGATGGATTGCTCGCCGCTTCCCCTTGGCTCTTCGATCTACGGACAAGTCGCTCCTCGCAATGACGCTGTTAGTTCTTTGCGATCGCCTCCAGTACCTCCCCCGCCGACCGCTCTCCGCTGTCCCGCGCCCCGTGCGCGGTCGAGAAAAAATGCGGCGAGGTCGCTTCTCCCGCGAAGAACAGCCGGCCGTCGACCGGCGCCGCCAGCACCGCGCGGGCGCCGGCGTGGCCGGGCAAAGCGTGCGAATAGGAGCCGCGCGCGAAGGGGTCGTGGGCCCAGCGCGATTCCGCTAGCGGCTTCAGCTTGCGGCGGTAGTCGTTGCCGAGGAAGCCCGCGATCTCGTCGATGCTTTGCGCGGCCAGCGCGCCGTCGCCGGCGTCTTCCAGCGATCTGGCAAAGCGTCCGCCGAAAAAGCCTTCGATGCAGGGCTGACCGAACGGGCGCAGATGATAGGTGCCCATGTCGGTGCGCATGGTGGCGCCGCGCAGACTGCCGTCGCTTGGAAGCAGTTGCGGTTCATCGAGCGCCAGCATCACCTTGTCGGCAAGCCCGAGCGGCAGGCCGCGCGCGGCGTCGACCTTTGCCGGTAGCGCGGGGTGGAAACGAATGGATTGATCGGCGATCAGATTGGTCGGGATGGTGACGATTGCCTTGGCCGCCGTCAGCGTGCCGCGCGATGTCTCGATCCGCAGGCGTTGTCTGGAATGGTCGATCAACGTCACCCGGGTGTTCAGCGCCAGCGGGCAGGTCGAACCATAGGCCGCCATCAGCGCGCCGTAGCCGCGGCGCACCCGCCAGTTGATCTCGGTATCCTCATAGGCGTCCATGTCGAGGATCGAGACCCGGTCGAGTTCCGCGCCATTGATGTAGGTCGAGATCGCATCGATCATCGGATTCCAGCGATTGCCGGGCTCCAGCCAGGCGCTGGCGGCACTGTCGCGGCCGCTTTCAGCGGCCTCCCCCGCGCGCTCATAGAACGCATCCAGCGCGGCGAGGAAGTCGGTGCGTTCATGAAGCGGAAACGCGTCGTTGACGGCCTGCTCGCGCCACGGCGGACGGGTCCTGTCGATTTCGAAATTCAGTCGTTCGGCGATCGGGACGAAGGAATTCTCGTCCGCCGAATGCAGCCAGCCGCAGCCGAGGTCGAAGATAATATCGGGGGCCGCCTGGATGGTGTGGCCGCGTCCGCCGACGCGGTCGCGCGCTTCCAGCACGATGGCAGAGAGGCCGGAGTTTTCCAGCGCGTGCGCGGCGCCGAGGCCGGCGGCGCCCGCGCCGATGATGGCGACATCGACTGCGGAGGGGAGGGACATGAGGTCGTCTATTATCTTGTCGTCATGCCCGGGCTTGTCCCGGGCATCCACGTCTACTTCTTGCAGTATCCAAGACGTAGATGGCCGGGACAAGCCCGGCCATGACGGTGTCTTCCTTTAGATCAGCCTGGCTTACGCCACCGCCTGCTTGCTCTTTTCCGCGCGCTTGCGGTCGTTGGCGTCGAGGTGCCGCTTGCGCAGGCGGATCGACTTCGGGGTGATCTCGACCAGCTCGTCGTCCTCGATATAGGCCAGCGCCTTTTCCAGCGTCATGCGGATCGGCGGGGTCAGGCGCACCGCTTCGTCCTTCGAGGTGGTGCGGATGTTGGTGAGTTGCTTGCCCTTGAGGATGTTGATCTCGAGATCGTTGTCGCGGGTATGCTCGCCGACGATCATGCCCTTGTAGACCTTCCAGCCGGGCTCGATCATCATCGGGCCGCGGTCCTCCAGCTTGAACATGGCGTAGGCGACTGCCTCGCCCTGGTCGTTGGAGATCAGGACGCCATTGCGGCGGCCCTGGATGTCGCCCTTGTAGGGCAGGTAGTTGTGGAACAGGCGGTTCATGATCGCCGTGCCCTTGGTGTCGGTCATCAGGTCGCCCTGGTAGCCGATCAGGCCGCGGGTCGGCGCGTAGAACACCAGCCGCAGGCGATTGCCGCCGGACGGGCGCATCTCGATCATCTCGGCCTTGCGCTCGCTCATCTTCTGCACGACCACG
>JAUXWH010000275.1 GCA_030681365.1 Bradyrhizobium sp. | reverse complement strand
AGTTGTTTCAACTCTCCTAGGCCCTTTCCTAACTAACCAGATCCTTCATTAACTATATTATTATCACATTTTAAATTTTTAAAATTTATTTATAAATTTTAAGTAAGAAAATAAAAAATTAAAAAAATAATAAATATTTTTGAAAATTAATTTATAATTCTTTAACTTTTTCTTTAGATAAGGAAGTTTAAATAAAAAAATTAAAAAATAATTTATGGGTAAAAAAATTATGTTTTGATGCTAAGTCATTTTAAAGAGCTCAAAATCTGATTTAAACTTGTGCTGACAGCTTTAAAAATATTTTAACTGGCTCCAAAAAGTGATTAATTACTAAAGAATCAGAGTCAGAGAAGTCAGTTGTTTCAATTCTCCTAGGCCTTTTCCTAACTAAACAGATCCTTCATCACCAATTTTATTATTGCTTTTAGAATTATTTTAAATTTATTTTTAAATTTTAAGTTATAAAATAAAAAATTAAAAAAGTAATTAATAATTTTGAAAATAAATTAATAATTCTTTAACTTTTTCTTGTGATTAGGAAGAACTTTTAATAGAAACAATTAAAAAATAATTTATGCGTAAAAATTTTATTTTTTGATGCTAAGTCATTTTAAAGAGCTCAAAGGGTGATATGAACATGAGCAAACAACTTTAAAAATATATATATGAACTTCCTCCAAAAAGTGATTAATTACTAGAGATATAGAGTCAGAGAAGTCAGTTGTTTCAACTCTCCAAGGCCTTTTGCTAACGCAGAAGATCCTTCAGCACCAATTTAATTAGACCTTTTAGAATTATTTTAAATTTATTTTTAAATTTTAAGTAATAAAATAAAAAATTGAAAAATAATTAATAATTTTGAAAATTAATTAATAATTATTTAACTTTTTCAACTTCCTCCAAAAAGTGATTAATTACCTGAGTTCTAGAGTCAAAGAAGTCAGTTTTTTCAACTCTCCAAGACCTTTTGCTAGCCTAGAAGATCCATCATCACCAATTTATATAGAGCTTTTAGAATTATTTTAAATTTATTTTTAAATTTTAAGTAAATTTTTAATATTTTATTTTTTTAAATTATCTTTTTATTCAAAATATTTTCCTAAAATATTTTTTTCCCCTTAATTTTTTAATATATAACTTCAAATGTAT
>JAUXWH010000256.1 GCA_030681365.1 Bradyrhizobium sp. | reverse complement strand
AAGCGCGGCAGCTGAACTTCTCCCGCACGTGCTCGGTCACGAACCATTGCCGCGGCACCACGTCGAGCGTCTCGGTGACGTCCTCGCCGATCTTCGAGAGTTTTGTGCCGCCGCAGCAAGGGCACGCTGTCGGTGCCGGGTGAACCACGCGCCGCCGCGGCAGGTGGGCGGGGAAGTTCCGGCGCGCGGCCTGCCGCCGCGTGAAGCCCTGGACCCGGACACCGGCCGTCTCCGCTCCGGCCTCGTCCTCGCCGGCCGCGGCGACCAATTCCTCGAGCTGCAGCTCCATCTGGTCGAGCAATCGCTGGCTGCGCTCGGAACGCGGGCCAAAGTGCTCGCGTCGCAGCTTGGCGATCTGAAGCTGAAGATGCGCGATCAACGCCACCGCGCCGGACAGCCTGGCGCGCGCTTCCGCCAGCGCCGCCTTGAGCGCTTCCACGTCGTCGGGCACAGAATCTGGAGGGTTCTGTGAGGTCGCGCTCACGCGAGGGCGCGGCAAGCGCTGATCACGCGACCTCATTGAAGCCGGATTGAACGAAGGCGCGGGAGAATATGCACGGTGGTGCGGCTATGGGGATAGTTTGAGATCGCGGGTTGCCATCGGCAGACTGTGGAGCTGACGCGGCGAAGTTTTGGTTTCGCAATGGCGGCAACTTGAGACAGAGAGCCTTTTACAGGCGGTCGCGATCGATGGCCCGCTGCATCGAATAATTTCCGTCGCGCTGTTTGGCCGTACGGATTCGGCAGCGTCTGCGATGATCGAGACGATGGGATCATAATGACGAATGACGATCTTCGTGCACGGTATAAGTTGGCTCACGATGTGTCGCACCGGTACGATTGGCTTGGAGCGCCGGAACAGCTGAAGCTGTGTCGAAAGCGCTCGATGATGCGCATGACGCCACCACAATCAGGACAGGCGGGAACCTTGGCCCGCGTCAGAGCGTCCGAATCGACAGGCACGGCTCGCCATCGTTTGGCGTTGTCCGCTCACGATCGAGAAGTTTGCGGCAGAGGGCGAGTTTGGCAGCGCGATGGCCGTTGGCCATGAAGCCGAAGTGGCGGATGCGATGGAAGCCATCGGGCAGCGCGTGAAGGAGGAAGCGGCGGATGAACTCGTCGGGCTTGAGCTTCATGATCTTTGTCGCGCCGTTCTGGCGGTAGTCCTTCCAGGTAAAGGCGACGTGATCCTCGTCGAGGGCTGCGAGCCGGCTGTTGGCGATTGCAACGCGATGGGTATAGCGGCCGAGATAGGCCAGCACCTGCGCGGGGCCGCCGAACGGCCGTTTGGCGTAGACGACCCAGCTGATGCGCCGCATGGCGACGAGGTGAGCTGCGAAGGCGGCAGGCTTGGCCAGGGATGCGAGATCGCCGAAGAAGTTCAGGGTGCCGGCGTCGAAGGCAGCGGTCAGACGTTCGAGGAACAGGCGTCTGAACAGCCGGGCGAGCGGTTTGACGGCCAGGAAGAAGTTTGGTCGGCTGGCGATCCAGCGCGCGCTATCGGGCGAGAGGCCGCCGCCCGGCACGATGCAGTGGACGTGGGGATGGTGCGTCAGCGCCTGCCCCCAGGTGTGGAGGACGGCGACGACGCCGATCCCGGCGCCGAGCCGGCGTGGATTGGCGGCGAGCGTCGACATTGCCTCGGCGGCGGCTTTGAACAGGATCGCATAAACGATGGCCTTGTTCTGAAAGGCGATCGCGGCGATAGGAGCCGGCAGTGTGAAGACGACGTGGAAATAGGGAACCGGCAGCAGGTCGGCTTCTCGCGCGGCGAGCCACGCGGCTCGGGCTGGCCCCTGACACTTCGGACAGTGCCGATTGCGGCAGGAATTATAGGCGACGCGTGTCGTGCCGCAGTCGTCGCAAGCCTCCATGTGGCCGCCGAGCGCCTCGGTCCGGCAAGCCACGATCGCGCTCATCACGCGCCGCTCGACCCGACCGAGATGACCGGCATGTACACGGCGATAGGTGTCGCCATGCCGGCGCAGAATATCGGCAATCTCGATGGCGGGCCTGTTGGAGCGGGTGTCGGGGCGGATCATCACCCGCATCCCGCCGCGGATCATCTAGGTGGCGTCACCCCCAGCGACAGGCGATCGAGCGGGCTCTGCGTCGCCCGGATCGTATCGGTGGCGACCTGCGTGTAGCGCGCTGTCGACGACAAATTGTTGTGTCCGAGCAAGACCTGGATGATCCGGATATCGGTTCCGTTCTCGAGAAGATGCGTCGCGAAGCTGTGGCGCAGCGTGTGGAGCGTGACGCGCTTGGTCAGGCCCGCAGCCTTCACCGCCGACCGACAGGCGGCGTGCAACACGGTCTGATCGATCGGATGATCTTCGTCACGACCAGGGAACAGATAATGCCGCGGCCGGGCGAGCCGCCAGTAGGTGCGCAGGATGCCCAGCAGCTGGGGCGACAGCATCACGTTACGATCCTTCGCGCCCTTGCCGTGGCGCACCTGGATGACGCCGCGGGCGCTGTCGATGTCTTCGATCCGCAGTCCCGCGACTTCGGAGGCCCTGAGTCCGGCCGCATAGGCGGTGGTGAGCGCGGCGCGGCTCTTCAGGCTGGACACCGCCTCGAGGAACTGAACCACTTCGTCGGCGCTGAGAACGACCGGCAGCTTGCGCGGTTCTCGCGCATAGGGAATGCGCTCCGGGATGAGCGCCTCGCCGAGCGTGACGCCGTAGAAAAACCGTAGCGCACAGACGATCTGGTTCAGCGCCGGCCAGGAGATGCCGGTCGAGACCAGATGCACCTGGAAGGCGCGGACGTCTTCCAGCTCCAACCGGTCAGGCGATCGGCCAAAATAGCGGCTGAACTTCGAAACCGCGCTGATGTAGGATCGTTGCGTCGCCGGCGACAGATTGCGGACGGTCATGTCTTCGATCATGCGGCGGCGAAGAGGGCTCAAATCGGCCATCTCGATACTCCTGTCTGAGGGGGGGTGGGCTCCAACACCCACATCCTCTCAGCCAGGAGGCGATCTACGCCACCTTGCCCCTCACGCCGCGGCAGCGGCTTCGTTCAATCAGGCGTATGCGGCATGCTCGAATGGAATCACAAGATACGGCATTTGTGACCCTTCGATCGCGCACTGATTCACAATGTCGCGTTCAGCCAGCTGCCTGTGAGCGCCACGTCCGTTGTGGCAGCCGCCAGTCGATGCCTTCAAGCGAGGGCATCGGGAGATATCCATAAGAGTCACGATGACGTGGCGCATTGCGATGAGATCGAGGTCGTTGATCCGCGTCATCCGCTTTACGGCCGACGCTATCGATTG
>JAUXWH010000250.1 GCA_030681365.1 Bradyrhizobium sp. | reverse complement strand
GTGCGCGGTCAGCTCGCTCAAGAGCCGGTCCGGCAGCGGCCTGATCGTGTCATCATCGTCGCCCTCCGGCTCGGCGCCGCCGATGGTGATGACGGTGGGCTGCGCGACGGGAGCGGCCGGCACCGCGGCATCGGGCGCACCGTTCTCAAGTCCCACCGTACCTTCGCCACCCACCGGAGTCGTCGGCTCATCCTCCGATCGGACATAGCCGCGATCGACGGCGAGGGCCCCGTCGGCGTCGATGCTGACGAAGACGCCGGCGCGGACGATTTCGGCCGGCTTATAGCGGACTGGACGATTCTCGAAGACCGCGAGCGCCGTTTCAATCTCGCCGCGTCGGGCGTCGACCTCGTCCGGCAGCTCGTCGGCACCTTCGTAGTCGCTCTCGAGCTTGGCGTATTCGGCGCTCAGCGCGTCGAACGTCGCCTGTTGTTCCGGTGTCAGGTCGGTCGGTACGCCTAAAAGTTCGCGCAGTTGGTTGGTGTGGCCATAGGGAAAGTCGAGGGCCACCTCGATCCACTTCCAGCCTTCGGTGGCGACCTGTTCGGCGGCGGCGGCAAGTTTTTCGGTAGCCAGGCGATCGAGCAGGGCAACATCCTCAAGCCAGCCGCCCTCGTCATCCTCGAAGAGATCGCGCAAGATCACGCCGCCGGCAGCCGCGTAGGCTTCAGGCCCGACGAACCGGGCACGGCGGTCCGAGGCCCTGACAGCGCTCTCGGTGAGCTGGCGGCGGATCAGATAAGGCTCCTTATTGTAGGACTGCTGGATCACCGCCCAGACCTGCTCCTGCCGGGCATAGTCGGTGGTGACGGTGAAGGCCATGAGCTGCTCCAGCGTCATGCCGTCTTCGGCATAGACGTCGAGGAGCTTTTCGGAGACCGCGGCAAGACGCAGTCGCTGCTTCACCACGGCAGGTGGTACAAAGAAACGGGCAGCGATCTCCGCCTCGCCGGCGCCCTTGTCGCGCAGCGCCTTGAAAGCGCGGAACTGATCCAGCGGGTGCAGGGCGACGCGCTGGACATTCTCGGCGAGCGAATCCTCTTCCGCCGACACGTCGTCGCCGGGATCGCGCACCACGCAAGGGACCAGCGCCGTCTTTGAAAGGCGCTTCTGCCTGACCAAGCGTTCGAGGGCCCGGTAGCGGCGACCGCCGGCCGGGATCTCGAACAGGCCGGTCTCGGCGCCCTCGGCGTCGAGCACCGGGCGGACGCTGAGGCTCTGCAGGAGCGTGCGCCGGGCGATATCCTCGGCCAGCTCCTCGATCGAGACGCCGGCCTTCAGACGCCGGACGTTCGACTGGCTGAGCACCAGCTTGTTGAAGGGGATGTCGCGCGAGGCGCTGAGGGTGATCT
>JAUXWH010000249.1 GCA_030681365.1 Bradyrhizobium sp. | reverse complement strand
CGCTCCCGCCCGGCCGAACCGGGCGTCCGCCGTAAAACCCTCGTGGATGGCTCGATGCCCTCCGCGGGGATGACAGAGGTCATTGAAGGAGAGACAGCACATGGCAATCCGGGTCGCGATCAACGGGTTTGGCCGCATCGGCCGCAACGTCCTGCGCGCCATCGCCGAATCCGGCCGCAAGGATATCGAGGTGGTCGGCATCAACGATCTCGGCCCGGTCGAGACCAACGCCCATTTGCTGCGCTTCGACTCGGTCCATGGCCGCTTCCCCGGCACCGTCACCGTCGACGGCGACACCATCAGCGTCGGCAACGGCAAGATCAGGGTTTCCGCCGAACGCGATCCGTCCAAACTGCCCTGGAAGGAACTCGGCGTCGACATCGCGCTGGAATGCACCGGCATCTTCAGCGCCAAGGCGAAGGCCTCCGCGCATCTGACCGCGGGCGCCAAACGCGTGCTGGTTTCGGCGCCGTCGGACGGCGCGGACGCCACCATCGTATTCGGCGTCAACCATGACAAGCTGTCGAAGGATCATCTGGTGGTCTCCAATGGTTCGTGCACCACCAACTGCCTCGCGCCGGTCGCGAAAGTGCTGAACGACACCGTCGGCATCGAGACCGGCTTCATGACCACGATCCACGCCTATACCGGCGACCAGCCGACGCTCGATACCATGCACAGCGACCTCTATCGCGGCCGCGCCGCGGCGATGTCGATGATCCCGACCTCCACCGGGGCCGCCAAGGCGATCGGACTGGTGCTGCCGGAACTGGTGGGCAAGCTCGACGGCGTCGCGATCCGCGTTCCCACCCCGAATGTTTCCGTCATCGATCTCAAGATCGTGGCGTCGCGCAGGACCGACGTGAAGGAAATCAACGAGGCGATGAAGCGCGCCAGCGAGCAGCAGCTCAAGGGCATCCTCGGCTACACCACCGCACCGAACGTCTCGATCGACTTCAACCACGACCCGCATTCGTCCACCTTCCATATGGACCAGACCAAGGTGCAGAACGGCACGCTGGTGCGGGTGATGTCGTGGTACGACAACGAATGGGGATTTTCCAATCGGATGGCGGACACCGCCGTGGCGATGGGGAAGCTGTTGTAAGTCGCCCCTCGTGTCCCGGACGCGGCGCAGCGCGTAGCGCTGCTCCTCAGAGCCGGGACCCAGTGCTACCGAGATCGACCAAGCGTGGGTCCCGGCTCTGCACAGCGGCACCATAGCGCGTCAAAGACGCGCGTTAACGCGCTTCTGGCGCCGCAGTGCGCCCGGGACAAGAGAAATCCTCATGACAAAATCATTCCGCACCCTCGATGACGTCGACGTGAAGGGCAAGCGCGTGCTGCTGCGCGTCGACCTCAACGTTCCCATGGAAGATGGCCGCGTCTCCGATGCCACCAGGCTGGAGCGCATCGCACCCACCATCGCCGAAATCGCCGGCAAGGGCGGCAAGGTCATCCTGCTCGCGCATTTCGGCCGTCCCAAGGGACGCGATGCCAAGCAATCGCTGAAGCCGGTCGCCGCGGCGCTGGCACTGGTGATCAGGAAGCCGGTGGCCTTCGCCGACGACTGCGTCGGCGAGACCGCCGCCAAGGCCGTCGGCGCGATGCAGGACGGCGACATCCTGTGCCTGGAAAACACCCGCTTCCACAAGGAAGAGGAAAAGAACGATCCCGCCTTCGTCGCGGAGCTGGCAAAGCTCGGCGACATCTGGGTCAACGATGCCTTCTCGGCGGCGCACCGCGCCCATGCCTCCACCGAAGGCCTCGGCCACAAGCTGCCGGCCTATGCTGGTCGCACCATGCAGGCCGAACTCGACGCGCTGGGCAAGGCACTGGACGCGCCGACCAAGCCGGTGATTGCGATCATCGGCGGCGCCAAGGTCTCCACCAAGATCGACCTGCTCGAGAATCTGGTGAAGAAGGTCGACGCGCTGGTGATCGGCGGCGGTATGGCCAATACCTTCCTGCACGCGCAGGGCGTCGGCGTCGGCAAGTCGCTGGCGGAGAAAGACCTCGCGGCGACCGCGCTGCGGATCATCGCCAAGGCGGAAGCCGCCAATTGCGCCATCATCCTGCCGGTCGACGCCATTGTGGCCTATCACTTCGCGGCCAATGCGCCGGCGCAGGCCTACGGCCTCGATGCGATTCCGGCCGACGGCATGATCCTCGATGTCGGGCCGCAATCGATCGCGCGGATTCATGCCGCGATCGATGACGCCGCCACGCTGGTCTGGAACGGCCCGCTCGGCGCCTTCGAAATGACGCCGTTCGACCGCGGCACCATGGTGGCGGCCAAGCACGCGGCGGAGCGGACCAAGGCGAGGAAGCTGATCTCGGTCGCCGGCGGCGGCGACACGGTGGCGGCGCTGAACCAGGCCGGGGTAGCCGGCGATTTCACCTATGTTTCGACCGCGGGCGGCGCGTTTCTTGAATGGATGGAAGGCAAGCCATTGCCCGGGGTCGAGGTTTTGAGGATACGTTAGACTGAGGCGGGCCTTAGGGCCCCAACGCGGAGACTGGACACATGGCACGCATCACGTTGCGTCAATTGCTCGACCACGCGGCGGAACACGATTACGGCGTGCCGGCGTTCAATATCAACAATATGGAGCAGGCGCTTGCCATCATGGAGGCCGCCTCCAGCCTCGATGCGCCCGTGATCATCCAGGCCTCGCGCGGCGCGCGGTCCTACGCCAACGACATCATGCTGAAGCACATGATGGATGCGGTGACCGAAATCTATCCGCAGATTCCGGTCTGCGTGCATCTCGACCATGGCAACGGCCCCGACACCTGCATGACCGCGATCCAGGCCGGCTTCACCTCGGTCATGATGGACGGTTCGCTGAAGGCCGACGGCAAGACGCCCGCCGACTGGGACTACAATGTCGGCGTCACCAAGACGGTCACCGACATGGCGCATCTCGGCGGCATCTCGGTGGAAGGCGAACTCGGCGTGCTCGGTTCGCTGGAGACCGGGATGGGCGACAAGGAGGACGGCCACGGCGCCGAAGGCAAGCTCTCGCACGACCAGCTGCTGACCAATCCCGACGAAGCCGTCAAGTTCGTGCAGGAGACCAAGGTCGACGCGCTGGCGATCGCGATGGGCACCTCGCACGGCGCCTACAAGTTCACCCGCAAGCCGGACGGCGATATCCTCGCCATGAAGGTGATCG
>JAUXWH010000240.1 GCA_030681365.1 Bradyrhizobium sp. | reverse complement strand
TCGGCGGCCGCACCATCATCGCCGCGCACCGGCTGGCCGCCAACAAAATCATGCTGCGCGACGATTTCTCGATGCTGCGCAAGATGTTCAACGAGCCGCCGGTGCCGATCAATGTCGATCTCTGGCTGGAAGAAGGAAACCTGATCGACCTCGGCAATTTCCGCCTCAACGTGATGTATACGCCCGGCCACACCTCGGCCTGCATCAGCCTGTTCGAACAGGACCAGGGACTGCTGTTCGCCGCCGACACGCTGATGCCCGGCGGGGTGATGGGCGGTGTGTTCGGATCGGGCAGCATCGCCGATTACATCCAGTCGCTGGAGCGGCTGAAGGGATTGAATTCCAGAATATTGCTCTCCGGCCATGGCCGGCTGTCCGATACGCCGCAGGACGACGTCCGCATCGCGATCCAACGGTCCCACACCCTGTTGTCCGACACCGCGCAACTGTTCGATGCGCTCGACGCGCGCTCAAATTTCGAGCCGATCATGCAATCGGTGCGCGACCTCAACAAGCTCGACGACGGCTGAGGCGTGTTTGTCTCTTGACGCGTTTTCTTTACGCGAGCCGGTATCCACTCCGCTTGAAAGCGCTTTGTTTGACAAATGGCTCGGCGGCCTGTTCAAAAGCAGCGACAATAATGCTGCAATGAAACCGGGAGAAAACACGTAATGAAACTCTACGACTCGATCGGGCCGAACCCGCACATCGTCCGGATGTTCATGGCAGAAAAGGGCATCGAAATCCCCAAACAGACCGTCGACCTGCGCAAGGGTGAAAATCGCGAAGCCGAACATCTGAAGCGCAACCCGCACGGCCAGATGCCGACGCTCGAGCTCGATGACGGCAGCTATCTGTCGGAGATCACCGCGATCTGCGAATACCTCGAAGAAAAGAACCCCGCGCCCGCGCTGATCGGTTCGACGCCGGAA
Organism: Bradyrhizobium sp.; assembly: GCA_030681365.1. Lineage (GTDB taxonomy): Bacteria > Pseudomonadota > Alphaproteobacteria > Rhizobiales > Xanthobacteraceae > Bradyrhizobium. The sequence goes on along the minus strand of JAUXWH010000240.1, from coordinate 19,258 downwards.
GAACGCGCCGAATGCCGGATGTGGACCCGCCGCGTCGACCTCAACATCTGCGAGCCGCTCGCCAACGGCTACCGCTTCGGCGAAGCGCTGAAGTTCTTCGAGAAGCGGATCCCCGTCGTGCCGGAAGCTTCCCCCGGCCTCAAGATGATCGCGCAGAACCGCCTGAAATGGCTGGACGGGCAGATCGCAGGCAAGGACTATCTGTGCGGCAAGCGCTTCACGCTGGCCGACATCCTGCTCTACGGCTGGCTCAATTTCGGCAACCAGGTCGGCCAGCCGCTGGATGCCAGCAACACCAATATCGCCGCGTGGTTCGCGCGGATCGGCGCACGGCCTTCGGCGAAGGCGTAGGCGACGTACCCGTGTCCCGGACGCGGCGCAGCGCGAAGCGGTGCGCCGCTGAGCCGGGACCCATTCTCATGTCGTCGATGGACCCCGGATCAGCAGCGCACCACGTCGCAAGGGCGACGCGCTGCACTGCATCCGGGGAACGCCATCGGCGACGGAAGCAGGTTTCTCAACGTCTTTGCGAGGAGCGAGGCGACGAAGCAATCCAGCTAGCTTTGCGAGAAGCTGGATTGCTTCGCTCCGCTCGCAATGACGTTGAGAGAGCGGGGACCTACATCACCACCGGCGCATCGGGCAGCTCATTCTTGCCGCCGCCACGCTTCGGAAAATGCGCCGCCAAATGCCGCGACACCGCGTCGATGCCCCGGATCGCGCCACGGGCGAAATCGCCTGCTCGAAACTCGGTCTCCATCGCCTTGCAGATTTCTTCCCAGCCGTCGGCGCCGACCAAAGCGTCGATGCCGCGATCGGCGACGATCTCGACATCGCGGTCGGCCAGCAGCAGATAGATCAGCACGCCGTTGTTGGCGGCGGTGTCCCAGATCCGCAATTGCGAGAACACATCCAGCGCGCGCTCGCGCGCCGGCTGGTCGCGGAACAGCGGCGCGCCGTCGAGCGCGCCTTCCACCACGAAGCGGAGCTGGCCGGAATGCGTGGCCTCGCCCGCCTTGATGGCGCGTTCGATCACCGCCATCACGTCGGGCGGAAAAATCCGCCGGACCCGCCAGCGATGCTGCACAAGATGCCTGCCGATGCGCCTGATGCCCATCCCTACCATCTCCCCGACGCGCCGCCGCCGCCGAAACTGCCGCCACCGCCGCTGAATCCGCCGCCGGAACTGCTACCGCCCGAGCCACCGGACCAGCCGCCGCGCCGCCCGCCCGACGAGCCGATCGTCTCGCCGAACATCGTGAGAAGGAACGCGACCAGGGCGAAGATCGCCGACAGCGCCAGCGACCCGACCAGGAACCAGGCCAGCAGTCCGACGACTCCGCCGGTCGCCAGCGAACCGAACAGCCGGCCCAGCGTGCTGCGCAGGATGCCGCCGACGACGACCAGTGCGGCGATGACGAAGGGATTGAACGGATCGATATTGTTGAGCAAACCAGGGCTGCGCCAATGCTCCGGCTCGGGCGCCGGCAGTTTCTCACCGTCGATCACCCGGATGATCCGGTCGACGCCCGCCGAAATGCCACCGGCGAAATCCCCGGACTTGAATTTCGGCGTGATGTCTTCGTCGATGATGCGCCGGGCGGTGGCGTCGGTGAGCGCGCCCTCGAGGCCGTAGCCGACCTCGATGCGAAGCCGCCGGTCGTTCTTGGCGACGACCAGCAGCGCGCCGTCGTCGATCTTCTTGCGGCCGATCTTCCAGGCCTCGGCGACCCGGATCGAGAACTGCTCGATCGATTCCTGGTCGGTGGTCGGCACGATCAGCACCGCGATCTGGCTGCCCTTGCGGGTCTCGAGGTCCTTCAGCGTCTGCGTCAGCGCGGCGATATCGCCGCTGGAGAGCGTCCCGGTCTGGTCGACCACGCGCCCCGACAGCGGCGGCACCGCGACGTCGGCGGCGGCTGCGAAGGAAAAGCACAGCAGCAACGCAAGAAAGGCGGCTCTCGCAGTGTTCATCGCGGCCAATTCTTGAAGGTCGAACTTACTTGGCAGGCGCGGCTGGCGCCGGCGCCGGATTGAAATCCACCTTCGGCGCGGTCGAGATCGCCTTCTCGTTTTCGACCGTGAAGTTCGGCTTTTCCTTGTAGCCGAACACCATCGCGGTCAGGTTGTTCGGGAAGGTGCGGATGCCGACATTGTAGTCCTGCACCGCCTTGATGAAGCGGTTGCGCGCCACCGTGATGCGGTTCTCGGTGCCTTCGAGCTGCGACATCAGGTCCTTGAACAGCGCGTCGGATTTCAGTTGCGGGTAATTCTCGGTCACGACCAGCAGCCGCGACAGCGCGCTGGACAGTTCGCCCTGGGCGGCGGTGAATTTCTGGAATGCGGCGGGGTCGTTGAGCACTTCCGGCGTCGCCTGGATGCTGCCGACCTTGGCGCGGGCGTTGGTGACGCCGAGCAGCACGTCCTTTTCCTGCTGCGCGAAGCCTTTCACCGAATTGACCAGATTGGGAACGAGGTCGGCGCGGCGCTGGTACTGGTTGACGACCTCCGACCAGCCGGCCTTGACCTGCTCGTCAGTGGTTTGGATCGCATTATAGCCGCAATTGGTGAGGCTCAGCGTCGCCAGCGCCGCCAGCACGGTCCACAATCTGCGCATCGCAATTTCTCCGGTTGGAATTTTCCGCAACGTAGCAGAAGCACGTTGAACTTTCACGCCGTCATTCCGCAGGGCGCCGGGTTCGCGCTGACGCGCGCCCCGGAATGACCGGATAGGCGAATAGGCCCTTGCCTATCATTTGATGAAACGGGCAACATGGCGAAAACGTGAGGAAACGAGAGCCCAATGACCAGCTACGAGACCATCGTCGTGGAACGGCCGGAACCGCGCATCGCGCGGATCGTGATGAACCGGCCCGAGGCGCGCAACGCGCAGAACCTGCAGATGACCTACGACCTCAACGCCGCGTTCGACGCCGCGGTGCAGGACGATGCGGTCAAGGTCATCATCCTGGCAGGCCACGGCCCGCATTTCTCCGCCGGGCACGACCTGCGCGCCGGCACCAAGAATGCCGCCGGGGTGGATTTTCCGCCGGTCGGAAATTGGGGCGGGTTTGCCGAACCCAACGCCCATGGCCGCTTCGCGCGCGAGCAGGAAATATATCTCCAGATCACCCGGCGCTGGCGCAATCTGGCAAAACCGACCATCGCCGAAGTCCATGGCTAGTGCATCGCCGGCGGGCTGATGCTGGGCTGGGCCTGCGACCTGATCGTCGCCAGCGACGACGCCGAGTTCTGCGATCCCGTGGTGACCATGGGCGTCTGCGGCGTCGAATGGTTCGTGCACCCCTGGGAGCTCGGCCCGCGCAAGGCCAAGGAATTGCTGTTCACCGCCGACGTCTGGAGCGCCGACGAAGCCCACCGGCTCGGCATGGTCAACCACGTGGTGCCGCGGCCCGAGCTTTCCTCATTCGTGATGAAGCTGGCCGAGAGGATCGCCGCCAAACCGTCCTTTGCGCTCAAGATGACAAAAGAGGCGGTCAACCGCTCGGTCGATGTCATGGGCCAGCCCGCGGCGATCGACCAGGCGTTCGCGCTGCATCAGCTCTGTCACGCGCATAATCTCCAGGAGTTCGGCATGGTGGTGGACCCCGCGGGGCTGCATCCCTCGGTCAAGAAAACCGTCCAGGTATAATTCTTATCATTCGAGCAAAGCAGAACAGATGGACCTCAACCTCAGCGACGAGCAGCGCCTGCTGCGCGAAAGTGTCGACCGTTTTATCGCGGAAACCTATGACGCCGATCACCGCCGCCGCAGCGCCGGCGATCCGCTCGGCTTCAGCCCCGCGATCTGGAAACAGTTTGCCGATCTCGGCTGGCTGGCGCTGCCGATTGCGGAGGAGTATGGCGGGCTTGGCGCCGGGTCGGTGGAGACCGGCATCGTGATGGAAGCCTTTGGGCGCGGGCTGGTGACCGAACCCTATCTCGCGACCGTGATAATCGGCGCCGGCCTGATCTCCGAATGCGGCAGCGAGGCGCAGAAGCAGGCGATGCTGCCCAAGGTCGCCGACGGATCGCTCCATCTGGCGTTCGCGCATTCGGAACGCGCGGCGCGCTTCGATCTCGCGCATGTCGACACTGTCGCGACGAAAACGGCCGACGGCTGGCGGCTCGACGGAAAAAAGATCGCCGTGATCGACGGCCGTGCGGCGGGGCAGATCATCGTCTCGGCCCGGGTCGCCGATAACAACGGTGCAGCCGGCAAACTGTGCCTGTTCCTGATGCCCGCGGGCACGCAGGGAATCACGCCCCGCGACTATGCGCGGCTCGGCGGCGGGCGCGCCTGCAATCTCGATCTCGCCAATGTCCAGCTTCCGGCAAACGCCCTGCTCGGCGACGGCAGCGATGCGCTGCCGCGGATCGAGGCCGTGGTCGACCGTGCGCTGGCCGCTCTTGGCTCCGAGGCGGTAGGCATCATGCAGATCATGTTCGACATGACGCTGGAATACACCAAGGTACGCCAGCAGTTCGGCCGGCCGCTGTCCGCCAACCAGGTCATTCGCCACCGCCTCGCCGACATGGCGATGCATTGCGACGAGGCGCGCTCGATCGCGTTGCGCGCCGCCGTGATGGCTGACGCCGAACCCGTCGCGCGCGGCCGTGCCGCGTCGGGCGCCAAAGCCAAGATCGGCAAATCCGCCCGCTTCGTCGCCGAACAATCGGTGCAGCTGCACGGCGCCATGGGCGTCACCGAGGAGCTCGACATCGGCTCCTACTTCAAGCGGCTGCTCGCCTTCGATACGCTGTTCGGCGGCAGCGCCCACCATTACCGCCGTCACGCCGCGTTGGGCGGACGAACACCCCCTCACGCCTGAGCATCGGAGCGCCAGCATGGATCTCACCTTCAGCCCGCAAGAGCGCGCCTTCGAGAGCGAAGTCCGCGACTTCATCGCGCAGAACCTCACGCCGGAAATGAAGCGCGCCACCGCGCTGACGCCGTCGGTATTTTCCGATCCCGATATCGGCATGGCCTGGCAGCGCGCGCTGCACAAACAAGGCTGGGGCGCGCCGGGATGGCCGGTAGAACATGGCGGGCCGGACTGGACGCCGGCGCAGCGCTGGATCTTCGAGGCCGAATGCGCCCGCGCCGGCACGCCCAACGTCAACGTGATGGGCGTCAAAATGGTCGGCCCCGTGATCATCGGTTTCGGCTCGCCGGAGCAGAAGAACTTTTACCTGCCGCGAATTCTCTCGGGCGAGGATTACTGGTGCCAGGGCTATTCCGAACCGGGCTCCGGCTCCGACCTCGCCTCGCTGAAGACCCGCGCAGTGCGCGACGGCGACGATTACATCATCAACGGCACCAAGATCTGGACCACGCATGCGCATCACGCCAACCGCATGTTCGCGCTGGTGCGCACCAACGACACCGAGCGCAAGCAGGACGGCATCAGCTTCATCCTGATCGACATGAAAAGTCCGGGCATCACGACGCGGCCGATCCTCACCATCGGCGGCGACCACGAAGTCAACCAGGTGTTCTTCGACGACGTCCGCGTCCCCGTCGCCAACCGCGTCGGCGAGGAAGGCAAGGGCTGGACCTACGGCAAATACCTGCTCGAGTTCGAACGCGGCTCCGGCATTGCCTCGGCCAAACTGCGCGACGCGCTGAAGACCGTCGCGGACCTGGCGGAATCCGACGCCACCGGCCGGGCCATCGACGATCCCGATATCGCTGTTCGGATGTCCGAGATCGAGGTCGACATCGACACGCTGGAAATGACCGAGCTGCGCGTGCTGTCGGCGCTGCAGACGGGACAGAACCCGGGCGCGGTGTCCTCGCTGCTGAAACTGCGGGTCAGCGAAATCCGCCAGGCCGTGACGCGGCTGGGCGTCGAGGTGATCGGCAATGACGGGCTCTATGTCGAACCGATGCGGCCGCTGTACCGGCTGAACGAAGCGCCGGGGATTCCTGAAGAAATGTTGCCGGTGGTGCCGGAATATCTCAACGGCCGCGCCTACACCATCTTCGGCGGCTCCTCGGAGATCCAGCGCGACATCGTCGCGAAGATGGTGTTGGGGCTATAGGCGCACCGTCGTTCCGGGGCGCGCTGTGTTCTTACCTCTCCCCTTGTGGGAGAGGTCGGATCGCATCGTCAGATGCGATCCGGGTGAGGGGTTACGGACTATCGATAGACCGTAACCCCTCACCCCAACCCTCTCCCACAAGGGGAGAGGGAGCTCACTGTTGTCGGTGAAGCACTGTGGTTACGAAACCGTCCTCGCATCCCGGATCGCCTGCCAGACCTTCATCGGGGTCAGCGGCGTCGGCAGGTTCTTGATGCCGAGTTCGCTGAGCGCGTCGATCACACCGTTGACGAGGCAGGGGGTGCCGCCGATGGTGCCGGATTCGCCGCAGCCCTTGGCGCCGAGCGGGTTGGTCTTGCACGGCGCCGAGTCGTCGAGCGCGACCGCGATCGGCGGGATGTCGTCGGCGCGCGGCAGGCAATAGTCCTGGTAGCTCGCGGTCAGCAACTGTCCTTCCGCGTCGTAGCTGACGCCCTCATAGAGCGCTTGGCCGATGCCTTGGGCGACGCCGCCATGAATCTGGCCGGTCACCAGCATCGGATTGACGGCCACGCCGACGTCGTCGACCGTGGTGTAGCGCACAATTTTGGTGACGCCGGTCTCCGGATCGATCTCAACTTCGCAGATGTGGGTGCCGTTGGGCCAGCTCGGGCCGTCGACCTCGCCCTCGCTGTCGACGCTGAGCCGCGCGCCGCTTTCCTTCTTCGCGATCTCGAACAGGCCGATCCGCTTGTCGGTGCCGACCACGGTCAGCATGCCCTCGCGGTATTCGATGTCCTCGACCGAGGCTTCGAGAATATTCGAGGCCTTCTCGCGCGCCTTGGCGATCATGTCGGCCGCGGACACCGCCAGCGCGGTGCCGCCGACGAACAGCGAGCGCGAGCCGACGCTGCCGAAGCCGGTGGCGAGATCGGTGTCGCCCTGCACGATGTCGATCCTGTCCATGGGGATGCCGAGCGCATCCGACGCCATCTGCGTAAACGTCGTCTGCAGCCCCTGCCCCATCGCCATGGTGCCGGAATGCAGGATGATGCGGCCCTCGGCGGTGGCGTGCAGGCTGACTTTTTCGGTATGGGCACGGCCGCCGGTCCATTCGATATAGCTGGTGAGACCGCGGCCGTAGAGAAGGCCCTTCTTCTTCGCAGCCTTCTTGCGCGCGGCAAAGCCGTCCCAGTCCGCGAGTTTCGAGGCGCGTTCCAGCATGTGGGCGAACGCGCCGGAATCGTAGACCTGGCCGACGGGGTTGGTGTAGGGCAGCTGCGCCGGCTTGATGTAGTTCACCTTGCGGATGGCGCGCGGGTCCATCCCGATCTGCCGGGCTGCGGCATCCATCAGCCGCTCGACGATGAAGACGCCCTCGGGGCGGCCCGCGCCGCGATAGGCGCCGACCGGCGCGGTGTGGGTCATCACCGACTTGACCTCGTAATGCACCAGCGGCAGATCGTAGACGCCCGACTGCACGAAGGGACCGAGCACCAGCGGGATGATGTTGCCCGCGCCGGTCGAATAGGCGCCGGTGCCGCCGACCGAGCGCACCCGGTAGGCCAGCACACGGCCCTTGGCGTCGAGCGCGAACTCGCCGGTCGAGGTCAGGTCGCGCCCATGGGTGCCGCCGACGAACTCGTCGGTGCGGTCGCCGCGCCAGCGCACCTTGCGGTTCAGCTTGGTCGCGGCATAGGCGACGATGCCGTCTTCCGGATAGAGGTTGGTCTTCTGGCCGAAGCCGCCGCCGATATCGCCGACCAGCACGCGCACGCTGTCCTTCGGCCGCTTCAGCACGGCTTCGGCGAGCACGTCGCGGGTCGAGCCCGGGGTCTGCGATTGCACATGCAGGATCAGACGTCCGGTTTTCTTCTCGATCTCGGCGATGGTCGAGCGCGGCTCCATCGCGGAGGGGACCAGGCGCTGGCTGACCAGATCGAGTGAGACCTTATGCGCAGCGCCGGCGAATGCGGCTTCCACCTTGGCGGCGTCACCATAGCTCATGGCGGCGACGATGTTGTCCGGCGCGTCGGCCCATACCACCGGCGCGCCGGGTTTGGTCGCCTCGACGGGATCGACTACCGACGGCAGCACTTCGTAGTCGATCGCGATCGCTTCCGCGGCGGTCTGCGCCGCCACCCGCGATGTCGCCACCACGGCGGCGACCGCCTCGCCGGCATAGCGCACGACCTCATGGGCCAGCAGCCGGCGCGGCGGCACCGTCATCGGCTTGCCGTTCGGCCGCATGAACACCGACAGCGTCGGGATGGTGCCGATATCGTCGGCGACGAGATCGGCGCCGATATACACGGCCTCGACACCCGGCATCGCGACAGCCGCCTGGCTGTCGATCGATCTGATTTTGGCGTGGGCGTGCGGCGAGCGCAGCACATGCAGCCACAGCGCGCCGTCTTCCGGCTTGTCGTCGATGAACTGCCCCTTCCCCGTGAGCAATCGCTGATCTTCAAGACGCTTGACGGGCTGCCCCGCACCGAACCGCAGATTGCCGGGAAGAATGTTCATCAGTTTGTCCTTCGAGTCTCTTGTTCGAAGGCGGGTTTTACCGGATTTCGGGAGAGAGACAACCAATCGCTGTTGTGCACCTTTTTTCGTCATTCCGGGGCGCGTCAGCGCAAACCCGGAATCTCGAACTCGCAAGCTCCGGATTCCGGGTCTGGACCTGACGGCGCTTCCCGGAATGACGGAGTAAGTGGCACGCCCCGGAATGACGGCCGGCGCGGGAAATCAGCTGCCCACCGAAACGGGCACTGTTATCGGCCGATGTCGACGATTTCGACGTCGAGATTGCGCGACTGAGAACCCCGTTTTACGGTCAATTTCACCGATTTCCCGGTGCCGATCTGCTCGATCTCGTCGGTCAGGTCCGAAAGCCGGCGAACGGGCTTGTCGTTGAGCTCGGTGATGACATCCCCGAGCGCGCCTGAAGCGAAATCGACACCGCGGATTCCCGCGCGCTCCGCAGGACTCGCGGGCGCCGTGCGAACGACGATCACCCCTTCGATGCCCAGCCGGGTCGCAAGGGCCTCATTCGCCGCCACGATGCCGATCCCGGGGGTCGGCACGCGTCCGGTCCGGATCAGCTCAGGCACCACGCGATTGACGATATCGACCGGCACCGCAAAACCGATTCCGGCGTTGGAGCCCGACGGGGAGATGATCGCGGTGGTGACACCGATCAGCCGCCCGGCGGAGTCCAGCAGCGGTCCACCCGAGTTGCCGGGATTGATCGCGGCATCGGTCTGAATGACATTGGCGATTTCGCGGCCGCTGCTGGTCGGTAGCCGCCGCTTCAGCGCACTGATGATGCCGCTGGTCATGGATTGATCAAGTCCGAACGGATTGCCGATGGCGAAGGCAGCTTGCCCGACTTTCAGGTCGGCCGAACTTCCAAGCGCAAAGGGCGGCGGCGGCTGCCGGGCATTCCTGATCCGCAGCACCGCAAGATCGTAATTCGGGGCGACGCCGATCACCTCGGCCTCGGCCACCTCGCCCGAGGCAAAGCGAAGCGCGACCGTCTTTGCACCCTGGACGACGTGATCGTTGGTGACGACATGTCCCCGGTGGTCCCAGATAAAGCCCGTGCCGGATGACGATGGCCCCTCCTCCTCGGAAAGCGGATTGGAGCCGGAACGGGCCGCGACCTGCACGACCGACGGCGATACCCGCTCGAAGATTTCAATCGCTCCCCGTTCGGCCTCGGAAAATGCGCCGCGCTGCTCGACCGCGCGCGCGGTCGACATCGTCGACGGGTTGAGCCAGAGTTTCGCTCCGGCAAGCGCCAGTGCCAGCGCCGCGACGGCTGTCAAAGCGAGAGTGGTGCGACGGTCCATCTTCACTTACCTCAGTCAAGTGCAGGGGCCAGGATGATGTAATGCTTTCCCCGGCCGGGCGCCAAACGCGCCCCGTGCAAGAACGTCTCAACGGGCCGGAAGTTTCTGACCCGTGCCGGCGGCAACCCGTCAGGAAACCGCGTCCGTCACCTCCTGCAGCACCGCCTCGACGGCCTTGCGCTCGTTCGCCGTCAGCGCGGCCTGCGGCGGCACGGGATCGCCGACCTCGTAGCCCTGGATGATGAGCCCGGCCTTGATGCAGGCGGCGAGGTTGTAGCGCGCGAAGGCCTCGTTGATGCGCCACAATCTGCGCTGCAGCTTCAGCGCCTCATCCCAGCGCGCCGCCTTGCAAAGGTTGTAGAGTTCGACGCTTTGCCGGGGGATGATGCAGGCCGGCCCCGCCATCCAGCCGACCCCGCCGATCAGCATCACGGCGGCCGGGATATGCGCCGACGCCGAGAACACGCGGATCGCGTCGCCGCAGCGGTTCATGATCGACAGCAGCCGCCCGGTATTGGTCGAGGCGTCCTTGATGTAGCCGATGCGCGGATGGGCCGCGAGCCGGGCGATGACGTCGAGCGAAAGATCCGAGCGCTGGAATTGCGGATTGGTATAGATCACCACGGGAATATCGACCGCGTCGGCGATGGCGCGAAAATAGGATTCGACCTGCGCATCGCTGAGCGGGAAATACGCTTCCAGGATCGCCAGGATGCCGTCGGCGCCGAGTTTCTGGCAGGCTTTGGCCTGCGCCACCGCATCGGCCGTCGAGGTCGAGGCGACGCCGGCGACCACAGGCACGCGGCCCTTTGTCACCTCGATCGTGGTCTGCACCACGGCCTGACGCTGCGCGTTGTTGAGGTAGGCAAACTCGCCGGTCGAGCCGAGCGGCGTCAGCCCGTGCACGCCCGACTTGATGAGATCGTCGCACAGACGGCCCAGCACGTCGGTGCGGATCTTGCCCGCGGGATCGATGGGAGAAACGAGATAGGGAAAAACGCCGTGGAAATTGGTCATGGAACGACTTTAGGGCGTTCGCGGCGCCCGGGTCAAATCGCCACGTCACCGTGATCGCGTTTACGTTCCTTGCTGGGGGACAGGATGAAATGTAAAATCGCCGATGGCAGTCCATCGCCATGCCCACGCAGGGGTCGACGATTTGAGCCTGAGAATTCTGGCCATACTCGGTTTCTTCTCGGCGCTTGCACCTGCGTTGGCGCAAGCCGATCTTGCGGCCGCGCCGATGCAGCTTTCCCTCAAGGTGACCACCGATTCGCTCAGTCAGCAATGCCGCCGGCTCCATGCGGCGGACACCCAGTCCGTTGCGACGGTGACCTTGCGCCGGACCTTTCACGATGATTTCGACAAGCATCCCTTGTCGAGCGGCAAATGGGCGCCGCATTACGCCGGCGGCGCCGATTGGCCGGAAGCGCGCTACTGGGGCGGCGACGGCTCCGACTTCAAGCGCAAGACCGCCTGGAACGGCGAGCAACAGATCTATGTGGATCCGCGTTATGCCGGACGAGGAACGACCCCGCTCGGGCTCGACCCGTTCAGCGTGCGCGATGGCCTGCTCTCGATCACTGCCAGCCGCACGCCGCCCGCATTGAAGGAGGTGCTGTTCCACAATGAATATGTCTCCGGTATCCTTACCACCCAAAGCTCGTTTGCGCAGAAGCTCGGTTATTTCGAGATCCGCGCGAGGATCCCGGTCGGGCGAGGCGTATGGCCGGCGTTCTGGATGCTGGCTGATAATGGCGGCTGGCCTCCGGAAATCGATGTGATGGAAGGCCGCGGGCAACGGCCCGGCGACCTCGTGATGACGACGCATTGGCGGACTTCGCCGGCCGGCCCCGTTCAATCCTGCGGCTTCGATTTCATGGTGCCCGATGCCTCGACCGCGTTCCACGATTACGGCGTGCTGTGGCTGCAGGACCGGCTGATCTATTTCATCGACCGCAAGCCGGTATCCGACATCAGGGTCCCGGATACTTTCGAGGATCCGATGTACATGATCGTCAATCTGGCGATGGGTTCAAGGAATTTTGAGGGTGTCGGTTTCGTCGATGCGGAATCTCCTGTTACGGTCGCTTTCGAGATCGACCGGATTTCGGCGTGGCAGATTGATCCCTGACGGAGAAGCCGATGTTCCCAGACTTTTCGCGCCGGCATTTTGCCTGGCTCGCCGGCCTTTCCGCGCTCGGGCTGACGGCGACGCCTGCGAAGCCTTCGGATGGTGACGTCACGGCAGCCAAGCGGCACGCGCCGGCGCCATTCCCGAAGGATTTCGTGTGGGGCACGGCCACCTCGTCCTATCAGATCGAGGGCGCCGTCAACGAGGACGGCCGCGGCCGTTCGATCTGGGACACTTTTGCCCATACGCCGGGCAAGATCGAGGACGGCAGCAACGCCGACCGCGCCAACGATCACTATCATCGCTACAAGGAAGACGTCGGCCTGATCAGGGATCTCGGCGCCAGGGCCTATCGGTTTTCGATCGCGTGGCCGCGGGTGTTTCCGGAAGGCAACGGCGCTGCAAATCCGAAAGGACTCGATTTCTACAACCGCCTGGTCGATGAACTCCTGAAGAACGGCATCGAGCCCTACGCCACCCTGTATCACTGGGATCTGCCGCAGGCGCTGCAGGACCGCGTCGGTGGCTGGCAGTCCAGCGACACGGCGAAAGCGTTCGGGGATTACGCCGGCTACGTCGCCGAACGCCTGAGCGACCGCGTCAGAAACATCTTCACCCTCAACGAAGCCGGCCGATTCCTGAATTTCGGTTACGGCTGGGGCGTCGATGCGCCGGGCCTGAAACTGCCATTGGGCGAATTGAACCAGGCGCGTCATAACGTCGTGCTGGCGCACGGGCTGGCCGTGCAGGCGATCCGCGCCAAAGCGCGCGCCGGCACCAGAGTGGGCCCGGCCGAGAACATCGCCGCCTGCGTGCCTGTTTTCGACACCCCGGAACATGTGCGCGCCGCCGAGATGGCGACGCGCGAATTGAACGCGGGCTTTCTCGGCGTGATCCTCGAGGGCAAATACACCGATGGCTTCCTGGAATATAACGGCAAGGACGCTCCGAAATTCACCGCCGAGGAATTGAAGATCATCGGCTCGAAAAACGACTTCGTCGGGCTCAACATCTACGCGCCGCAATTCTACATCGCGGCTTCCGACAAGAAGCCGGGCTGGTCCGTGCTGCCGCTTCCGGCCTCGTTCCCGCACATGCGATCGGAATGGCTGCACATCGGTCCCGAGGTGATCTATTGGGCGCCGCGGCTGGCCGCCAAGGTCTGGAACATCGACACCATCTACATCAGCGAGAATGGCACCTCCTCAGACGACAAGCTCAGGGCCGACGGACAGGTCTACGACCTCGACCGCATCATGTACCTGCGCAACTACCTCGCACAGTTGCAGCGCGCGACCGCGGAAGGCGTGCCGGTGAAGGGTTATTTCCTGTGGAGCCTGATGGATAATTTCGAATGGATCTTCGGATTCGGGCAGCGGTTCGGCGTGTACCATGTCGACTTCGAAACGCAGGCCAGGGTGCCAAAACTCAGCGCCTCATTCTTTCGCGACGTGGTGGCGAGGAATGCGATCGGGGTGTGAGGCCACCGGCGGATCGTAGGCCTGGATCGGGGGCAGGTTGCCGTCGAAGCGTTCGGCCTCGACCGTCGTCAGTTGCCCGGTGCAACCCTGCGCCAAAGCGGATGTGCCGACGTCGCGCGTGAGCACGTTCGGATTGCCGTGCACGCAGAGCGGCGTTTCCTCAAGCGGATCGGCGGGGTCGTACCACGCGCCGGTCGGCAACTGGACCACACCGCGCCTGATGCCGTCGGTAACGCGGACGCCGGCCAGGCACGCGCCGCGCGCGTTGAACAGGCGGATGATGTCGCCGTCGGCAATGCCGCGCGCCGCGGCGTCGGCCGGATGCATGCGGGCGACTTCGCGTCCGCGGTGCTTCGAACCCGCACTGTGCGCACCGAAGTCGAGCTGGCTGTGCAACCGCGTCGCGGGCTGGTTGGAGACCAGAATCAGCGGCGTCGACGGCGCCGGCTGCACCGGTGCGAGCCAGGTTGGATGACCGGGACAGGACGGCTCCTGAAAGCCCGCGATGGTCTGCGAAAAAATCTCGACCTTGCCGCTGGGAGTCGGCAGCTTTGCGCCTTCCGGATCGTCGCGGAAACGCCTGATCTGTCCGCCATCGTCAGGCTGTTGCGGCACGACCATGCCGTCGCCCGCCCAGAATTCGTCGAAGCCGGGCGCCGGCAGATCCATGTCCGCCAGCGCCTTCCGTGTCGGCTCATAAAGATGTTCCAGCCATTGGCGGACCGTGCGTCCCTCGGTGAAGGCTTCGCGGGCGCCGAGGCGTTCGGCGAGATCGGAGAAGATCGCGTAATCGTCCCGCGCCTCGCCGTAGGCCGGCGCAATCCGCGGCATCGGCACCAGCAGCGGATCGTTGGAACTGCCGCCGATATCCTCGCGCTCCAGCGTCATGGTCGCGGGCAAAACGAAATCGGCGTGGCGCGCCGTTGCGGTCCAGCCCAGTTCATGCACCACCAGCGTATCGACCTGCGCGAAGGCGCGCCGCAGCCGATTGAGATCCTGATGATGATGGAACGGGTTGCCGCCGGCCCAGTAGACCAGGCGGATGTCGGGATAGGTCAGGGTCTTGCCGTTGTAGCGATACGTGCCGCCGGGATTGAGCAGCATATCGGCGATGCGGGCTACGGGGATGAATTCGGCGACGGCGTTGCGGCCCTGCGGCAGCGTCGGCAGCGGCACCGCATTGTTGCGGCGTCCGTAATAGGCGATCGCGCCGAGCGCGTAGGCGTAGCCGCCGCCCGGCAGGCCGATCTGCCCCAGCGCCGCGGCGAGCACGGCGCCCATCCATACCGGCTGCTCGCCATGTTCGGCGCGTTGCAGCGAGTGCGAGACCACGATCAGGGCGCGGCGTCCGTGCAGCTGGCGGGCGAGCGCAACGATGGTGTCGGCGGCCGCCCCGGTAATGGCGGCGGCCCATGCCGCGTCCTTGGGCTGGCCGTCGGTCTCGCCCATCAAATAGCGCTCGAACACCGGCCAGCCGACCGTATAGCGGCCGAGGAAATCGCGATCGTGCAATCCCTCGACGACCAACGTGTGGACCAGCGCGAGCATCAGCGCGGTATCGGTGCCGGGAATGTTGCTGATCCACTGCGAGCCGGCTTCCTCGGGCAGGTCTTCACGCAGCGGACTGACATTGACGAACTTGCAGCCGTTCGCCTTCGCGCGCGCCATGGCGCCGCGCTCGACATGCTGGCTGACGCTGCCGCCGGCCACCATGCTGTTCTTCAGCGCCATGCCGCCGAAAGCGACCACGATCTCGCTATGCGCGACGATCTGCTCCCAGGTCACGTTACGCTTTGTCATCTGCTCGTAGTCGCAGATGATATGGGGTATCAGGACCGAGGAGGCGCCGGAACTGTAGGTGTTGACCGACCTGACATAGCCGCCCATCGCCACGTTGAGAAAGCGGTGGACCTGGCTCTGCGCATGGTGAAAGCGTCCCGCGCTCGACCAGCCGTAGGATCCGCCGAACACCGAGCCCGCACCGTGATGCTCACGCACCCGGGCCAGTTCGGCGCCGAGCAGGTCGAGTGCGGCGTCCCAGGACAGCGCGACGAACTCGTCGCGTCCCCGGCGCGCGTCGGGTCCACGTTTGCCCTCGAGCCATCCACGGCGCACCATCGGCTGCGCCACCCGCGCGCGATGGCGCAACGCTCCGGGAAAATTCTCGATCAGGCGGTTCGGGTCGGGATCGTCGGGGTGCTGACGAACCTCCAGTTCGCCGTCCTGCCAGCGCGCCGAAAAAACACCCCAGTGCGAGGTATGCGGCCGGAAAGGCGCCTTGGCTGCCGGAGCGGAATTGGAAGAGGGTTTTTCGGCTACTTCGGTCATTCAGGAGTCCCTCGCATCGCTCATGCGACACTACACCAGCATTCGCCGGGCTGTCATGCATGTGGATCGGTGAGGATGCGTTGAAGCGCAGGGTCCCGCGGGCTTTCAGACCTTGACGAGGCGCACCCGCGTGCCCCAGGGGTCGACGGCCTCGAGCCCGTTCGCAACCGCAGCCACCTCGACGCCGGCCTGACGCAGGCGCGCTTCCTGCGCCGCGAACAACTCCTGTTGCTCGATCTCCAGCGAAAACCAGGCAAGGCCGGTGGCCGCATCGTCGCGGCGGCCGGCGCCCGCGCTCTGCCAGACGTTGAGACCGAGATGGTGATGATAGCGGCCCGACGACAGGAACGCGGCGCCGTTGCGCTGGCGCGTCGGATCGAAGCCGATGACGCCGCGGTAGAAGGCATCGGCCTGCGCCAGATCGCCGACGCGAAGATGCATGTGTCCGATGCGCAAGCCCTGCGGCGCGTGAGCATAATCGCTGGAACGCGTATCAGTGAGCGCGACGAGGCCGTCGATGTCGAGCTGGTCGCTCCCCATCGTCACCGTGCTGCCGCTCCATTGCCAGAGCGAGGGATCGCGATCGGCATAGACCTCGATGCCGTTGCCCTCGGGATCGTCGAGATAGACGGATTCGCTGACGCGGTGATCGGCAAAGCCCGACAGCGGCACGCGATTGAATGCCGCATGCACCAGCCAACGCGCCAGATCCTTGCGCGTCGGCATCAGGAACGCGGTGTGATAGAGCCCGGCCGCCTTGCGGGATTCATCCACGGCTTGCGGATGCGCCTCCAGCACCAGCAGCTGCACGCCGCCGGAGCCGAGCACCGCTCCCGTAGCGGTCCGTTCCATCACGGTGAGGCCCAGCACGTCGCGGTAGAAATCCGCAACCGTATCCAGCTTGCGGACGCGCATCGTCACGGTGCCGATCCGCATCGGCGTGCGGTTAGCGAAGGTCGGCCCTCCGCTGCTTCCACCGCCCTCGGCCCGCTCCGCTGCTGCGGCAGCCGCGGCGAACGAGGAGGCGCCGACGAGATGCAGCAAAGTTCGTCGGGTGAGGTCGAGATTCATCGCGGGGTCCGTCGGATGGGTTTGATGGGCTGACGGTCTATCACAGCAGCACGCGCTGGTCGCGGTAGGATTTGCCGCCATGCGAAAGCGTGACCGTGCCACCGCGCGGCGGATCGAGTACTGGGACACGCCTCAGAAGGGCTCTTGCGCGCTAGCTCATTCAAGGGACGGTCAAAACGAACTGATCGTTAGCCCGCCGAGCGGGCGTTGTCTGGCCGCTAAAACTTGTGAAAGCAAGAGTGCCATCCAAATTCAAGGCTTGGGGCTGTCCGTCATAGTGATTCGCGGTCTCGATTTTCCCCACCCAATCCATGGGTCGCATGTAAAATAGCTGATAAGTCCGTTAGTTACGGTTATGGGTGCGAGCGTGGCGATGGGCTTTGGCGCGCTGTTCAATGCGCCGGTCCCGAATTTCGAGTTGACCTTTTCCGCAACCTCGATTGCAGCCGCGTTTCTCTGCTCGACCGGCATCGGCGTCGTGTTCGGACACCTGCCCGCTCATTTCTGGATCCGCTGGCGGCGCTGTCGCGGGATTGGATCGCGGTACGGTCGAACCGCCGGCGTGCCTGGTGGATCCGGAGCGATCGACGATTGATCAGGAGTGAGGACATGAAAAGGGGGTCTGGGTTGAACCCCAGACCCTTTGGCGTTTCCGCGAAGAAGGTGTTGCACCGGTCGCCGAGGCTCGCAGCCGCGGACAGGAAACAGGACTTGAGTCGCCGTTGCCGCCGAAGCCGGCGGAGGGAATGGGCAGTCCTATTTCATTGCCACCTTTCCGGTCGCCACGTTGATAATCGATCCGTCGTTGAGATTGATCCGGTAAATCTCCCGCAGCACGTTTCCGGCGAACCCGAGTTCCACGATGGAAACGGTCGTGAACGACGCGGCGATTCCATTGGGCAGGATCTGGTTGAACTCGGCGGCGGTCTGATTCCAGGACTTCTGCAGCTCCGGAGTAAACTTCGCATTGCTGTAAACCAGGGTGTTGTGCGGGTTGTGCGAGCGGAGTTCCTTGCCGTCCTTGATGACGTTGACGCCGCTGACGCCGACGGTCTTCACGAGTTCTTTTGCCGCATCGCCCATGCTGGCGTAGACCGGACCGGTGCAGCGCGGCAGCGGACCGTCGCGCAGCGGGGCCAATGCGGCGGTGGCGGCGGTGTTGAACGCCATCATGGCCTCGAAGCTCTCGCCTTCCTTGACGATGCCAAGGTCGAGCCACCATGGCTGGCCGGCGCCCTTGGCGGCTTCCGTGGTGTAGAAATTCTTCAAGGTGATCTTGAGAACCGGCGGCAGCTTCGGCAGTGCCTTGAGCATTTTTTCGGGTGTGGAAGGGTCTGCATTGTGGATGTGCACCACCGTCACGTGCGGAATGTTGTGATTCTGCGCTTCGGTGTCGAGCTTCGCGTTCAGGAGCTTTTCCCGCAGCAGGCCCTTGATCGTGGCATCGAGGGTGTCGTTTACTTCCTTTGGCAGGGTGTAGACGAGGCCGAAGGTTCGCTGATGCGGACGAAAGGCGGCACTGGAAAGCGCGCTGTTGTCGATGGCGACATCCGCCGACACGGCTGGCGAAAACAGCGCAGATGTTCCTGCCACAAGAAGGGCTGCGGTATAATTGATCAGTCTTGAAGCCACGGCGGTATTCCTTTTGCGAGAGAACGGCTCAGCGTGAAGCAATCGCCGGGGTGGTTCGCATCCGTGCCACACCCGCGCGATCGTCACGCGGCAATTCATGCATCAGGAACATGACAGTCGCATTGCAGGGTGAGGTCACGCGCTGCTTGAGCAGTCCGGTCGCAGCATGGGGGAGAATCTTACCTCGGGATCGATTCCGTTCCGCAAGGCCCATCTGCAATCCGTCATCGACGTGATCGAAGTCGACGATACCCAGATTCGGATCAACGACGTGATCGAAAGAGCGGTGCTGACCAGCTGGAACGGGGTCGATCCAGATTCGCAGATCAGTACTGGCTGGCGCGCCATTCAGAATAAAACTTCGAACTCATATGTAATTGAAATATTTAGATAATTTTACCCGCCACATCCTGGCGAACACGAGTTTCGGTTCGTCTTCATGACACGGGCTGCGGTCGCGGCCAGCCCGATTGTTCTCCGACACCGGGTTCCTCGCGGCCCGCACCGCCGACCGCAGGCTAAAATAGAGAGTTCGTTAACGCGGTAGCCTTAGTCCATAAAGGTATGGGTAAAATCCCGGAATGCTGCCGGAGTATCGATGAGAGATGAAGCAGGCCATGCTGCCGCGGCTCTGTCGGACTCGGTTCGCGTGCGCCTCTACGATCAGGCCTTAAATCGCGCTCGCATCGGCGCTTGGGAATGCGAACTCGAGACGGAGCGTCTGACCTGGACTC
>JAUXWH010000238.1 GCA_030681365.1 Bradyrhizobium sp. | reverse complement strand
CAGCTTGGCGACCGACTTGCGCAGCTTCTCGATGTCGGCGCCCTTCTTGCCGATCACCACGCCCGGACGGGCCGAGTGAACGGTGACGCGGCACTTCTTGTGCGGACGCTCGATGATGATCTTCGACACCGCCGCCTGCTTGAGCTGCTTCATCAACTCGGCGCGGATCTTGATGTCTTCATGCAGCAGCGTGCCGTATTCGGCCTTGCCGGCGAACCAGCGCGAATCCCAGGTGCGGTTGATCCCGAGACGCAGCCCAATCGGATTGACTTTTTGACCCACTATAATCCTCCTCAGGCTTTCGCTTCGGCCGCTTCAACCTGACGAACGATGATCGTCAGATGGGAGAACGGCTTGAGAATCTGACCGACCCGGCCGCGGCCGCGCGGGCTGAAGCGCTTGATCACAAGCGCTTTGCCGACATGGGCCTCGGCGACGACGAGATCGTCTACGTCGAGGTCGTGATTATTCTCGGCGTTGGCGATCGCCGATTCCAGACACTTGCGCACTTCCGTGGAGATGCGCTTGCGCGAAAACTCGAGGTCGGCGAGCGCGCTCGCAACCTTCTTGCCGCGGATCAACTGCGCAACCAGGTTCAGCTTCTGCGGCGAAATACGCAGCATCTTGCTGATGGCTTTCGCCTCGTTCTCCGGAAGAGTCCGCTCGCGTTTCGGCTTGCCCATGACTGTTCTCTAATTCCTCAACTTGACCTAGGCGCGCTTGGCTTTGCGGTCGGCGGTATGGCCGTAGAAAATGCGGGTCGGCGAAAACTCGCCGAACTTGTGACCGACCATTTCTTCGGTCACCGTCACCGGAATGTGCTTCTGGCCGTTGTAGACCCCGAAGTTCAGACCGACGAACTGCGGCAGAATGGTCGAGCGGCGGCTCCAGATCTTGATGACCTCGTGACGGCCGGACGCGCGCGAGGCTTCCGCCTTGCGCAGCAAATAACCGTCGACGAACGGGCCCTTCCATGCAGAACGCGTCATATCTCTATTCCTACTTCTGCTTCTTGCGCTCGTGGCGGCTGACCACGATGAATCGGGTGGTGCGCTTGTTCTTGCGGGTCTTCTTGCCCTTGGTCGGGAAGCCCCACGGGGTAACCCAGTGGCGGCCGCCCTTGGTCCGACCGCCGTGCGGGTGATCGACCGGGTTCATGGTGATGCCGCGGTTGTGCGGCATCCGGCCCTTCCAGCGCTGACGGCCGGCCTTGCCGATCGTCGTGTTCATGTTATCGGGGTTCGACACCGCACCCACGGTCGCCATGCAGCGGCCATGCACCAGGCGCTGCTCGGTCGTCGACAGACGCAGGATGACGTAATCCCCGTCACGGCCGACGATCTGGACGTAGCTGCCGGCGGACCGGGCGATCTGGCCGCCCTTCCCGATCTTCAGCTCGACGTTATGCACGATGGTGCCGACCGGAATGTTGCCGAGCGGCATCGCGTTGCCCGGCTTGACGTCGGCGCGTTCGGCCGCAACCACGCTGTCGCCAGGTCCCAGACGCTGCGGCGCCAGGATGTAGGCGAGTTCGCCGTCCTGGTACTTGATCAGCGCGATGAAGGCCGTGCGGTTCGGGTCGTATTCGATACGCTCGACGGTTGCCGGCATGTCAAACTTGGTGCGCCGGAAATCGATCCGGCGATAAGCCTGCTTGTGCCCGCCGCCGCGGAAGCGCGAGGTGATACGGCCATTGTTGTTACGGCCGCCCGTCGAATGCTGACCCTCGGTCAACGTCTTCAGCGGCGGGCCTTTGTACAGCGACGACCGATCGATATTGACCAGCTGACGCTGGCTCGGTGTGGTCGGATTGTAGGTTTTTAACGCCATCGAACCGCTCCCTTACAATCCGGTGGTCACGTCGATCCGGTGGCCCTCTTCGAGGGTCACGATCGCGCGCTTCACATCGGACTGCTGACCGACCTTGTTCTTGAACATCTTGACCTTGCCGCGGCGGATCAGCGTGTTGACGTTCTTGACCTTGACGTCGAACAGCTTCTCGATCGCTTCCTTGATCTGCGGCTTGGTGGCGGTACGTGCCACCTTGAACATGACCTTGTTGTGCTCGGACGCCATGGTCGCTTTTTCGGTGATCACCGGCGACAGGATAACGTCGTAGTGGCGCGGATTGCTGGTGCTCATTTGAAACGCGCCTCCAGCGCATCGAGCGCGGCCTTGGTCAGCACCAAGGTCTTGCGTCGCATGATGTCGTAGACGTTGATGCCCTGGATCGGCAGCACGTCGATGTTCGGAATGTTGCGCGCGGCGGCGCTGAAGTTCGCATCCACCTCGGCGCCGTCGATGATCAGCGCGTTGGCCAGGCCGAGCTTGCCGAACTGCGCCAGCAGCGCCTTGGTCTTGGCTTCCTTCAGCGCGACGTTGTCGAGTACGACGATGCCGCCGTCCTTGGCCTTTGACGAGAGCGCGTGCTTGAGCGCCAGCGCCCGCACCTTCTTCGGCAGGCCGATGGCGTGGCTGCGCACGACCGGACCGAAAGCACGCCCGCCGCCGCGGAACTGCGGCACGCGGGCCGAGCCGTGACGGGCGCCGCCGGTGCCCTTCTGAGCGTACATCTTCTTGCCGGTACGCCAGATCTCGGAGCGATCCTTGGTCTTGTGCGTGCCGCGCTGACGCTTGGCGAGCTGCCAGTTGACGCAGCGCTGCACGATGTCGACGCGCGGCTCGAGGCCGAAAATCGCGTCTGACAGGCTGACCGAACCGGCTTCCTTGCCTTCAAGCGTGGTGATCTTCATGTCCATGTTATGCGCCCTCCTTCTCGGGGGCAGCCGCCGCGGGAGCTTCCGCCGGCGCGGCTTCGTCGGACTTGGCGACGCGGAACTTGCCGGGCTTCGGCGTGTCCTTGTGCGCCTTCTTCTTGACCGCATCGCGCACGGTGATCCAGCCGCCTTTGGCGCCGGGAACGGCACCTTCGACCAGGATCAGACCGCGCTCGACATCGGTCTGCACGACCTTGAGGTTCAGCGTGGTGACGCGATCGACGCCCATGTGACCGGGCATCTTCTTGTTCTTGAACGTCTTGCCTGGGTCCTGACGGCCGCCGGTCGAACCGATCGAGCGGTGCGACACCGACACGCCGTGCGAGGCGCGAAGACCGCCGAAGTTCCAGCGCTTCATGCCGCCGGCAAAGCCCTTGCCGATCGAGATGCCGCAGACGTCGACGAACTGACCGGTGGCGAAGTGATCGGCGGTGATTTCAGCACCGACCGGGATCAGCGCATCGTCGCTGACGCGGAATTCCGCAAGCTTGCGCTTCGGCTCGACCTTGGCCTTGGCGAAGTAGCCGCGGTCGGCCTTGCTCATGTTGTTGGTGCGGCGCGGGCCGGAGCCCAGCTGCAGCGCCACGTAACCATTCTTGTCCTTGGTACGATGAGCGATCACCGTGCACTGCAAAAGGCGCAGCACGGTCACCGGCACGTGCTCACCCGTCTCGGTGAACACCCGGCTCATCCCAATCTTCTGCGCGACAACTCCCGAACGCATTTTCTCGTCCTCGCGGCTTAAAGCTTGATCTCGACGTCGACGCCGGCGGCCAGGTCGAGCTTCATCAGCGCGTCCACGGTCTGCGGCGTCGGGTCGACGATGTCCAAAAGGCGCTTGTGCGTGCGCATTTCGAACTGTTCGCGGCTCTTCTTGTCGACGTGGGGCGAGCGGTTCACCGTGAACTTCTCGATCCTGGTCGGCAGCGGAATCGGGCCACGCACCTGCGCACCCGTGCGCTTGGCGGTGTTCACGATCTCGCGCGTCGACGCATCGAGGATGCGGTGATCGAACGCCTTGAGCCGGATCCGGATATTCTGGCCGTTCATTTGTCTGTCTCTCTGGACTGTCATCATCCGTTCAAACGGATGATCCAGTATTCAATCTCGGCGAATAGTGAGTAGCGAATAGCGAGTAGAAGGCGATCGAACAGAAACGGTCTATTCGCTACTCGCTATTTCGCTATTCGCGTCTGCTTCCTTACTCGATGATGCTCGCCACCACGCCGGCGCCGACGGTACGGCCGCCTTCGCGAATGGCGAAACGAAGCTTTTCTTCCATCGCGATCGGCACGATCAGGTGCACTTCCATCGCAATGTTGTCGCCAGGCATCACCATTTCAGTACCGGCCGGCAGATGCACGACACCGGTCACGTCGGTGGTGCGGAAGTAGAACTGCGGACGGTAGTTGGTGAAGAATGGCGTATGACGGCCACCCTCTTCCTTGGTGAGGATGTAGGCCTCGGCCTTGAACTTGGTGTGCGGCTTGACCGAGCCCGGCTTGCAGAGAACCTGGCCGCGCTCGACGTCTTCACGCTTGGTGCCGCGCAGCAGCGCGCCGATGTTGTCGCCGGCCTGGCCCTGATCGAGCAGCTTGCGGAACATTTCGACGCCGGTCACGACGGTCTTGACGGTCGGCTTGATGCCGACGATTTCGACTTCTTCGCCGACCTTGACGATGCCGCGCTCGACACGGCCGGTGCACACGGTGCCGCGGCCCGAGATCGAGAACACGTCTTCCACCGGCATCAGGAACGGCAGATCGATCGGACGCTCCGGCTGCGGAATGAACTCGTCGACGGCCTTCATCAGCTCGAGAACGGCGTCGTGGCCGATCTTCGGCTCCTTGTCGTTCAGCGCCATCAGGGCCGAGCCCTTGATGATCGGAATCTTGTCGCCCGGATAGTTGTACTTGGACAGAAGCTCGCGAACTTCGAGCTCGACGAGCTCAAGCAGTTCCGGATCGTCGACCATGTCGACCTTGTTCATGAACACCACCAGCGCCGGCACGCCGACCTGACGGGCGAGCAGGATGTGCTCGCGGGTCTGCGGCATCGGGCCGTCGGCGGCGGACACCACCAAGATCGCGCCGTCCATCTGCGCCGCACCGGTGATCATGTTCTTCACGTAGTCGGCGTGGCCCGGGCAATCGACGTGGGCGTAGTGCCGGTTCGCGGTCTCGTATTCGACGTGCGCGGTCGAGATCGTGATGCCGCGCGCCTTCTCCTCCGGCGCCTTGTCGATCTGATCGTAGGCGGTAAAGGTCGCACCGCCGGTTTCGGCCAGCACCTTCGTGATCGCCGCTGTCAGCGAGGTCTTGCCATGGTCGACGTGACCGATGGTGCCGATGTTGCAGTGCGGCTTATTGCGGTTGAATTTCTCTTTGGCCATCTAAACTCTCCCTGTCGGGTCTCTAACGGTGCCGGTTAATGATTTCGCGTCAACGATCAGGCGTACTTGGCCTGAACCTCGAGCGCGACGTTGCGCGGGACTTCTTCGTAGTGATCGAATTGCATGGTGAACGTGGCGCGCCCCTGAGACATGGAGCGCAGGTTGTTGACGTACGAGAACATGTTCGCCAACGGCACCATGGCGCTGATGACGTTGGCGTTGCCGCGCACGTCCTGGCCCTGGATCTGGCCGCGCCGCGAATTCAGATCGCCGATGACCGAGCCGGTATATTCGGCCACGGTCACCACTTCGACCTTCATGATCGGCTCGAGCAGAACCGAGCCGCCCTTCTGCAGCGCTTCGCGCAGCGCGCCGCGGGCGCAGATTTCGAAGGCGAGCGCCGACGAGTCCACTTCGTGGTAGCGGCCGTCGATCAGCGTCACCTTGAGATCGACCACCGGGAAGCCGGCCAGCAGGCCGGCGCCGAGCACGGACTCGAGGCCCTTCTCGACACCCGGGATGAATTCCTTCGGCACCGCGCCGCCGACGACTTCGTTCTCGAACACAAAGCCCGAGCCCGCCGGAAGCGGCTCGACGTTGATCTTGATCTGCGCGAACTGGCCGGTACCGCCGGTCTGCTTCTTGTGCTGGTAGTCGACCGTGACCGGCTTGGTGATGCGCTCGCGATAGGCCACCTGCGGCGCGCCGATGTTGGCGTCGACCTTGTAGGTGCGCTTGAGAATGTCGACCTTGATGTCGAGGTGGAGTTCGCCCATGCCCTTGAGGATGGTCTGGCCCGACTCCGCATCGGTATGGACACGGAATGACGGATCTTCCGCCACCAGCTTGGCCAGCGCGACGCCGAGCTTTTCCTGGTCGGCCTTCGACTTCGGCTCGATCGCGATTTCGATCACCGGCTCCGGGAATTCCATCTTTTCAAGGATGACCGGAAATTTCGGATCGCACAGCGTGTCGCCGGTACGAACTTCCTTGAGGCCGGCCAGAGCGACGATGTCGCCGGCATAGGCTTCCTTGATGTCTTCGCGATTGTTGGCATGCATCAGCAACATGCGGCCGATGCGCTCCTTGCGCTCCTTGGTCGAATTGACCAGGCCGGTGCCGCTGGTGAGCGTGCCCGAATAGATGCGGCAGAAGGTGATGGTGCCGACGAAGGGGTCGTCCATGATCTTGAAGCCGAGCAGCGCCAGCGGCTCGCTGTCGCCGGGCTTGCGAACGACTTCTTCGCCGTTGTCCGGGTTGATGCCGACGATCGGCGGCACGTCGAGCGGCGACGGCAGATAGTCGACGACCGCATCGAGCAGCGGCTGCACGCCCTTGTTCTTGAAGGCGGAGCCACACAGCACCGGGAAGAAGGCGCCGGAGATGACGGCCTTGCGGATCAGCTTCTTGATCGTCGCCTCGTCCGGCATCTTGCCTTCGAGGTAGGCGGTCGCCGCATCGTCGTCGAGCTCGCACACGGCTTCGATCAGCAGCTCGCGATACTGCTGGGCCTGGTCGGCCAGATCGGCCGGAATGTCGATGTCCTTGAAGTTGGCGCCGAGCGCCTCGTCTTCCCAGATCACGCCCTTCATTCGGACCAGGTCGACCACACCCTTGAAGCTGCTTTCCGCGCCGATCGGCAGCTGGATCGCAACCGGCTTGGCGCCGAGGCGGGTCTTGATGTCGTCGATGCACTTGAAGAAATCGGCGCCGATCTTGTCCATCTTGTTGGCGAACACGATGCGCGGCACTTTGTACTTGTCGCCCTGGCGCCAGACGGTCTCGGTCTGCGGCTCGACGCCCTGGTTGCCGTCGAGCACGACGACGGCGCCGTCGAGCACGCGCAGCGAACGCTCGACTTCAATGGTGAAGTCGACGTGGCCGGGGGTGTCGATGATGTTGAGGCGCTTGCCGTTCCAGAATGCGGTCGTCGCGGCCGACGTGATCGTGATGCCGCGCTCCTGCTCCTGCTCCATCCAGTCCATCGTCGCGGCGCCTTCGTGCACCTCGCCGATTTTGTGGCTCTTGCCGGTATAATAGAGGATCCGCTCCGTGGTCGTGGTTTTGCCGGCATCAATGTGAGCCATGACGCCGAAGTTGCGGTAGTCCTCAATGGCGTTAAGACGGGGCATAGCTAATCCGCTTCCTGAATAAGTTCGCCGCTACCAGCGGTAATGCGAGAAGGCCCGATTGGCTTCCGCCATCTTGTGGGTGTCTTCGCGCTTCTTGACCGCGTTGCCGCGGTTGTTCGAGGCGTCGAGCAATTCGGCCGACAGCCGCTCCGTCATGGTGCGCTCGTTGCGATCGCGCGCCGCCGTGATGATCCAGCGAATGCCAAGCGCCTGACGGCGCGAGGTACGCACTTCGACCGGCACCTGGTAGGTGGCGCCACCGACGCGTCGCGACCGGACTTCGATCGACGGCATCACGTTATCGAGCGCCTGCTGGAACACAGTCAGCGGGTTGGCCTTGGTCTTGCCTTCGATCGTCTCGAGGGCACCGTAAACGATGCCTTCAGCGACCGACTTCTTGCCGTCGTACATGATCGCATTCATGAACTTGCTGACGACGATATTGCCGAACTTCGGGTCCGGGATAATTTCGCGCTTTTCTGCAGCGTGACGACGGGACATGGATCAGCTTCCGGTTATTGGAACGATTATTTCGGACGCTTGGCGCCGTACTTGGAACGGCGCTGCTTACGGTTCTTGACGCCCTGGGTGTCGAGGACGCCGCGCAAGATGTGGTAGCGCACGCCGGGCAGATCCTTGACGCGGCCGCCGCGGATCATGACCACCGAGTGCTCCTGCAGATTGTGGCCCTCGCCCGGGATGTAGCCGATGACTTCGAAGCCGTTGGTCAGGCGCACCTTGGCGACCTTACGGAGCGCCGAGTTCGGCTTCTTCGGGGTCGTCGTGTAGACGCGCGTGCAGACGCCGCGCTTCTGCGGGCTGGCCTGCAGCGCCGGCACCTTGTTGCGCACCTTCAGCGGGGAGCGCGGATTGGCAATCAGCTGGTTGATCGTCGGCATCGTTCGCCTTCGTTACCTGTTGGGCATTCGCCCGGAATTAAGGGCTCGCGCCCGGAATTGATGGACCTTGCGGCCCCTGCGCGTTCTTGTTGCGTGCCGACCCGGCACGCAAAACGAAATCGCGCCATCCGCATCAATCGCGGGGGCGCTCTTTCCAGTCCTGACAACCGCAAAGTCGTTGGTACGACCGTGCAGCCGTTAGCCTCGTAACCTGACAGTGGCTGTCAGCGGCAGCGTCTGAGCTTCATGCGTCGAGGCGATTGCGCCAGCCTGTCTTTGAGAAAATCGAGTATTCTCAGAGAGTTGGCCGGGCGGCCGTTCCGAAGCAGACGAAGCTCACCGCCTGCCGTTAAGTGCCGCGTATGTATCGGCCGGGGGGACCCAAGTCAAGGCGAAAAAAGGCCGAGATATCGCGTGTTTAGGCCATTTCCGGCACCTCGGGCGGGACCGGGGATCGGGTACCCTGCCCCGCCAATGAAAAGGCCGCCCGGAGGCGGCCTTTTCGATTCGTGGTAGCCAGTGGCCTACTCGGCCGCCGGCAGCGCCGGGGCGGCCATCGCTTCGGCCGCCGCCGCCGCCTTGGCCGCATCCTTTTCCCGCTCTTCCAGGATCAGGGCGTCGCGCTTGATGGCGATCTCGCGCAGCTGGTTCATCATGGCGCCGGTTCCCGCCGGGATCAGGCGGCCGACGATGACGTTCTCCTTGAGGCCGTCCAGCGTATCCGCCTTGCCGTTGACCGCGGCTTCGGTGAGGACGCGGGTGGTCTCCTGGAACGAGGCCGCCGAGATGAACGACCGGGTCTGCAAGCTCGCCTTGGTGATGCCGAGCAGCACGGGGTGGCCGGAGGCCGGCTTCTTGCCTTCCGCAACCGCACGGGCGTTGATCTCGTCCATCTCCGACCGGTCGATCTGCTCGCTGGCCAGCAGTTCCGTCTCGCCGGCGTCATCGATCTCGACCTTCTGCAGCATCTGGCGAACGATTACCTCGATGTGCTTGTCGTTGATCATAACGCCCTGGAGCCGGTAGACCTCCTGGATTTCGTTGACCAGGTAGGCCGCCAGTTCCTCGACACCCTTGATGGCGAGAATGTCGTGCGGGGCAGGATTGCCCTCGACGATATAATCGCCCTTCTCCAGCACGTCGCCGTCCTGAAGATGGATGTGCTTGCCCTTGGGGATGAGGTACTCGCGCGCCTCTTCGTCCTTGGCGGTCGGCTCGATCGTGAGCCGGCGCTTGTTCTTGTAGTCCTTGCCGAACCGCACGATGCCGCCGATTTCGGCGATGATCGCCGCATCCTTCGGCTTGCGCGCCTCGAACAGCTCCGCCACCCGCGGCAGACCGCCGGTGATGTCGCGGGTCTTGGCGCTCTCGGTCGGGATACGCGCAATGACGTCGCCCGCCTTCACCGCCCCGCCCGGATCGACCGAGATAACGGCATCGACCGCCAGCAGATAACGGGCCTCGCCGCCGCGGGCGAGCTTGAGGATCTTACCGTCCTTGCCCTTGATGACCATCGCCGGGCGCAGATCGGCCTGGTTGCGGGACGACCCCGTCCGCCAGTCGATGACCACGCGCTTGGCGATACCGGTCGACTCGTCGAGCTGTTCCGACATCGACAGACCGTCGACCATATCCTCGAAAGCCACTTCGCCGTCGACTTCGGTCAGCATCGGCCGGGTGTAGGGATCCCACTCCGCAATACGCTGGCCGCGCTTGATGTCGTCGCCGTCGTCCACGCGCATGCGCGCACCGTAGGGAATACGGTGATGCGCACGCTCGGTGCCGTCGGGATCGACCACCGCCACCACCATGTTGCGCACCATCGCGACAGAGTCGCCTTCGGTGTTCTTGGCGATGTTGCGGCTCTTGATCTTGATCTTGCCGTCGAAGTTCGACTCGATGAACGACTGCTCGGAGATCTGCGCCGCGCCGCCGATGTGGAACGTGCGCATGGTGAGCTGGGTGCCCGGCTCGCCGATCGACTGGGCCGCGATCACGCCGACCGCCTCGCCCATGTTGACCGGGGTGCCGCGCGCCAGATCGCGGCCATAGCACGCGCCGCAGACGCCGTTCTTGGCCTCACAGGTGAGCACAGAACGGATCTTCATTTCCTGCACGCCGGCGGCGGTGATCAGATCGACCTCCGGCTCGGTCAGCAGGGTGCCGCGCTTGACCACCAGCTTGCCGCTGGCCGGATCCTTGACGTCCTCCGCCGTGGTACGGCCGAGGATACGGATCGCCAGCGACGCCACCACGGTGCCGGCGTCGATGATCGCCCGCACCTTGATGCCGCCCTTGGAGCCGCAATCCGGGATCGTGATGATGCTGTCCTGCGCCACGTCGACCAGACGCCGCGTCAGGTAGCCGGAGTTTGCCGTCTTCAAGGCGGTGTCGGCCAGACCCTTGCGGGCGCCGTGCGTCGAGTTGAAGTACTCGAGCACCGACAGACCTTCCTTGAAGTTCGAGATGATCGGGGTCTCGATGATCTCGCCGGACGGCTTGGCCATCAGGCCGCGCATGCCCGCGAGCTGGCGCATCTGTGCCGGCGATCCACGCGCGCCGGAGTGGGCCATCATGTAGATCGAGTTGATCTGCTCGTCGCGGCCGTTGCTGTCCTTCTTCACGGACGAGATTTCGCGCATCATCTCCTCGGCGATCTTGTCGGTCGACTTCGACCAGGCATCGACCACCTTGTTGTACTTCTCGCCCTGCGTGATCAGGCCGTCGTTGTACTGCTGCTCGAACTCCTTGGCCAGATCGCGGGTTGTGTCGACGATCTTCCACTTCGAGGCCGGCACCACCATGTCGTCCTTGCCGAACGAGATGCCCGCCTTGAAGGCGTGGTAGAAGCCGAGCGCCATGATGCGATCGCAGAAGATAACCGTCTCCTTCTGACCGCAGTGGCGATAGACGGTATCGATCATCCCCGAGACTTCGCGCTTCGTCATCAGCTTGTTGACGATGTCGAAGGGCGCCTTGACGTTTTGCGGCAGCACGTTTCCGAGAATGACGCGGCCCGGCGTGGTGTCGTACCACTTCAGGTACGACTTGCCCTTGTCGTCGACGCCTTCCCAGCGATAGCGGATCTTGGTGTGCAAGCTGATGACCTTCTCGGCCAGCGCATGCTCGATCATCGCCATGTCGCCGAAGGACTTGCCCTCGCCGACGTCGCCTTCGCGGATCAACGACAGATAGTAGAGACCGAGCACGATGTCCTGCGACGGCACGATGATCGGCTGACCGTTGGCCGGGTGCAGGATGTTGTTGGTCGACATCATCAGGACGCGCGCTTCCAGCTGTGCTTCGAGCGACAGCGGAACGTGCACGGCCATCTGGTCGCCGTCGAAGTCGGCGTTGAAGGCCGCGCAGACCAGCGGATGCAGCTGGATCGCCTTGCCTTCGATCAGCACCGGCTCGAACGCCTGGATGCCGAGGCGATGCAGCGTCGGCGCGCGGTTCAGAAGCACCGGATGCTCACGGATGACCTCGTCCAGGATATCCCAGACTTCCGGCTTCTCCTTTTCGACGAGCTTCTTGGCCTGCTTCACCGTGGTCGACAGCCCCTTGGCGTCAAGCCGCGAGTAGATGAACGGCTTGAACAGCTCAAGCGCCATCTTCTTCGGCAGGCCGCACTGGTGCAGCTTCAGCTCCGGACCGACCACGATCACCGAACGGCCGGAATAGTCGACGCGCTTGCCGAGCAGGTTCTGCCGGAAGCGACCCTGCTTGCCCTTGAGCATGTCGGCCAGCGACTTCAGCGGACGCTTGTTGGCGCCGGTGATGACGCGGCCGCGGCGGCCGTTGTCGAACAGCGCATCCACAGCTTCCTGCAGCATACGCTTTTCGTTGCGGATGATGATGTCCGGCGCGCGCAGTTCGATCAGCCGCTTCAGACGGTTGTTGCGGTTGATGACGCGGCGGTAGAGATCGTTCAGATCGGACGTGGCGAAG
Organism: Bradyrhizobium sp.; assembly: GCA_030681365.1. Taxonomy (GTDB): domain Bacteria; phylum Pseudomonadota; class Alphaproteobacteria; order Rhizobiales; family Xanthobacteraceae; genus Bradyrhizobium. The sequence continues at coordinate 3,494 of JAUXWH010000238.1, read as the reverse complement.
CGGCCGCCGTCGAGCGGGACGAGCGGACGCAGGTCGGGCGGGATCACCGGCACGACGGTCAGAATCATCCATTCCGGCTTGTTGCCGGAGGCGATGAAGGCCTCGATCAGCTTCAGCCGCTTGGCGTACTTCTTCTTCTTGATGTCGCTGTCGGTCTCGCCGAGTTCGACGCGCAGGTCGGACTGCATCTTGTCGAGGTCGAGGCCCTTGAGCATCTCGCGGATCGCTTCCGCGCCGATGGTGGCGGTGAAGCTGTCGGCGCCGAACTCTTCCTGCGCCTTGAGATACTCGTCTTCGGACAGGAGCTGGCGGTCCTTGAGCGGGGTCAGGCCCGGCTCAAGAACGACGTAATATTCGAAGTACAGGATGCGCTCGAGATCCTTCAGCGTCATGTCGAGCAGCATGCCGATGCGGCTCGGCAGCGACTTCAGGAACCAGATGTGCGCCACCGGCGCCGCCAGTTCGATATGGCCCATGCGCTCGCGCCGCACGCGGCTGAGCGTCACCTCGACCGAGCACTTTTCGCAGATGATGCCCTTGTACTTCATGCGCTTGTACTTGCCGCACAAGCACTCGTAATCCTTGATCGGCCCGAAGATGCGGGCGCAGAACAGGCCGTCGCGCTCCGGCTTGAAGGTCCGGTAGTTGATGGTCTCGGGCTTCTTGATCTCGCCGTACGACCAGGACAGAATCTTCTCAGGGCTCGCGATCGAAATCCGGATCTGGTCGAAGACCTGAGCCGGCGCCTGCGGGCTGAAAAGATTCATGATTTCTTGATTCATTGCCATCTCCGCTTTGCCGGCATGCCGCCGGCCGCATAATTTCTAAACAAGGGCGCAAACGGCCGGCCCCCGAGGGGCCGGCCAGGACGCTTGTTATTCGGCCGCTTCCGCCGTTTCCGGTCCGGGCCGCTGCTGCTTGGAATTGTGCAGGTCGACGTTGAGGCCGAGCGAGCGCATTTCCTTGACCAGCACGTTGAAGCTTTCCGGAATGCCCGCTTCGAACGTGTCGTCGCCGCGCACGATCGCCTCGTACACCTTGGTACGGCCGGCGACGTCGTCCGACTTCACAGTGAGCATTTCCTGCAAGGTGTAGGCCGCGCCGTAAGCCTCGAGCGCCCACACCTCCATTTCGCCGAACCGCTGTCCGCCGAACTGGGCCTTGCCGCCGAGCGGCTGCTGGGTGACCAGCGAGTACGGACCGATCGAACGGGCGTGGATCTTGTCGTCCACCAGATGGTGCAGCTTCAGCATGTAGATGTAGCCGACGGTGACCTGACGATCGAACTTCTCGCCGGTGCGGCCGTCATAGACGGACGACTGCCCCGACTTGTGAAGACCGGCAAGGTCGAGCATCGTTTCGATGTCTTTTTCCTTGGCGCCGTCGAACACCGGGGTGGCGATCGGCACGCCGTGCCGAAGGTTGCCGCCGAGCTCGATCAGTTCGTCTTCGCTGAGCGACTTGATGGTCTCGTCGTCGCCATAGACCTTCTTCAGAATCTCCTTCAGCGGCTTGGAGTCGTGCTTGCCGTTGGCCGAGTTGTACAAGTCGACCGCCTGCCCGATCTTGATGCCCAGGCCGGCGCAAGCCCAGCCGAGATGGGTTTCAAGAATCTGACCGACGTTCATGCGCGACGGCACGCCGAGCGGGTTGAGCACGATGTCGGCATGCGTGCCGTCCTCGAGGAACGGCATGTCCTCGATCGGAACGATGCGCGAGACCACGCCCTTGTTGCCGTGACGGCCGGCCATCTTGTCGCCCGGCTGGATCTTGCGCTTCACCGCGACGAAGACCTTGACCATCTTCATCACGCCGGGCGGAAGTTCGTCGCCGCGCTGCAGCTTCTCGACCTTGTCGAGGAAGCGCTGCTCGAGCAGCTTCTTCGACTCGTCGTACTGCTTCCGGATCGCCTCGATCTCGGCCATCAGCTTGTCGTTCGGCGACGCGAACAGCCACCACTGCGACCGCGGATACTCATCCAGGATCGTGCGGGTGATCTTCGAGTCCTTCTTGAAGCCCTTCGGACCGGCAATACCCTGACGGCCTTCGAGCAGCTCGGCCAGACGGCCGTAGACGTTACGGTCGAGGATCGCCTGTTCGTCGTCGCGATCCTTGGCGAGGCGTTCGATTTCCTCACGCTCGATGGCGAGCGCGCGCTCGTCCTTCTCGACGCCGTGCCGGTTGAACACCCGCACTTCGACGACGGTGCCCTGCACGCCCGGCGGCACCCGCAGCGAGGTGTCGCGCACGTCCGAGGCCTTTTCGCCGAAGATGGCGCGCAGAAGCTTTTCTTCCGGCGTCATCGGGCTTTCGCCCTTCGGAGTGATCTTGCCGACCAGGATGTCGCCGGCGTGAACTTCCGCGCCGATATAGACGATGCCTGCTTCGTCGAGATTCTTGAGCGCCTCTTCCGAGACGTTCGGGATATCGCGGGTGATTTCCTCGGGGCCGAGCTTGGTGTCGCGCGCCATCACTTCGAACTCTTCGATGTGAATGGAGGTGAACACGTCGTCCTTCACGATCCGCTCGGAGAGCAGGATCGAGTCCTCGAAGTTGTAGCCATTCCACGGCATGAACGCGACCAGCACGTTGCGGCCGAGCGCGAGCTCACCGAGGTCGGTCGACGGACCGTCGGCGATGATGTCGCCCTTCATGACGCTGTCGCCCACCTTCACCAGCGGACGCTGGTTGATGCAGGTGTTCTGGTTCGAGCGCTGGTACTTCATCAGCCGATAGATATCGACGCCGGGCTTGGTCGGGTCGGTCTCGCCGGTGGCACGCACGACGATACGCGTCGCGTCGACCTGGTCGATGACGCCGGTGCGGCGCGCGGCGATCGAAGCGCCGGAGTCGCGGGCGACAACGCCTTCCATGCCGGTGCCGACGAACGGCGCTTCGGCGCGAACCAGCGGCACCGCCTGGCGCTGCATGTTCGAGCCCATCAGCGCGCGGTTGGCGTCGTCGTTCTCAAGGAACGGGATGAGCGCCGCGGCCACCGAAACGAGCTGCTTCGGCGACACGTCCATGTAATCGACCTTCTCGCGCGGCACGAGATGCACGTCACCGGCCTGGCGGCAGATGATCAGGTCCTCGGTGAAGCGGCCGCGGGCGTCCATCGCCGCGTTGGCCTGCGCCACCGCGTTGCGGCTTTCTTCCATCGCCGAGAGGTAGACCACCTCGTCGGTGACGCGGCCGTCCTTGACCTTGCGGTACGGCGTTTCGACGAAGCCGTATTTGTTGACGCGCGCGAAGGTCGCGAGCGAGTTGATCAGACCGATGTTCGGGCCTTCCGGCGTCTCGATCGGGCAGATACGGCCGTAATGCGTCGGGTGCACGTCGCGCACCTCGAAGCCGGCGCGCTCGCGCGTCAGACCGCCCGGTCCAAGCGCCGAGAGACGGCGCTTGTGGGTGATTTCCGACAGCGGGTTGGTCTGATCCATGAACTGCGACAGCTGCGACGAGCCGAAGAACTCGCGCACAGCGGCGGCCGCCGG
>JAUXWH010000235.1 GCA_030681365.1 Bradyrhizobium sp. | reverse complement strand
CTGGCCGAGCGACTGCATCGTCGTTGAGGGCCGCATGTGCTCGTCCTTGGCCAGGATGGTGAGGCCGTTGATGTCCTTGACCGGCACCACGGAATTATTGAAGCGGCCTTCGTCCCAGGCTTTCGCGGCGCGCTGCTGGCTCTGCACCGCATAGGCGTCGACGTCGTCGCGCGAAAAGCCGTATTTGGTCGCGATCAAATCGGCCGACACGCCCTGCGGCATGAAGTAGGACGGCACCGCGATCGACGGGTCCATCGGCCAGGCGCCGCCGGAGGCGCCGATGCCGACCCGGCTCATCGATTCGGCGCCGCCGCCGATGACGAGGTCGTGCTGGCCGCTCATGATCTGGGCGGCCGCGAAATTCACCGCGTCGAGGCCCGAGGCGCAGAAGCGGCTGATCTGGATGCCGGGAACGGCTTCGCCGAGGCCCGCGTTCATGGCCGCGAAGCGCGCGATATCGGAGCCGGCTTCGCCGACCGGATCGACCACGCCGAGAATGACGTCGTCGACGACGTCTTCCCCGAGATTGTTGCGCTCCTTGAGCGCTTTCAGCGGCACCGTGGCCAGCGCCAGCGCCGTCACCTCATGCAGCGCGCCATCGGCCTTGCCGCGGCCGCGCGGCGTGCGAACGTGATCGTAGATATATGCCTCAGGCATGAAGCCCTCCTGGTATGAGGATCATTGTTTGGTGCGATTGGAAGATGTTGCGATCCGGTCGGGCCACGGAGGCTTCTGCGATCAGAAAGCTTCCGCCGCCAATTCCATTGTCGTGTCGCATCCGGTCTGGATGCGCGCCAGGTGCAGCGCGGTTTCCGGCAGCATCCGTTCCATGAAGAAGCGGCCGGTAACCAGCTTGGTGGAGAGATAGGGCGTCGCCCCGCTGCCCGCAATCTTGTCCTGGGCGACTTTCGCCATTCGCGCCCACATATAGGCGAAGGTGACGAGGCCGAACAGCTGCATGTAATCGGTGGCGGCGGCGCCGGCATTGTCGGGCTTCATCATCGCATTCTGCATCAGCCAGGTGGTGGCTTGCTGCAGATGGCCGAGCGCCGTAGAGAGCGGCGCGACATAGGGCTTCATGGCCTCGTCGGCGCCGTTGTCTTTCGCGAAGGCCGCGACTTCGCCGAAAAAGGCCATCACCGCGCGGCCGCCGTTGCGCGGCAGCTTGCGGCCGACGAGGTCGAGCGCCTGAATGCCGTTGGCGCCTTCATAGAGCATGGCGATGCGGGCATCGCGCACGAACTGCTCCATGCCGTGCTCGGCGATATAACCGTGGCCGCCATACATCTGCTGCGCCAGCACCGAGTTGGAAAATCCGACGTCGGTCATGACGCCCTTCATGATCGGCGTCATCAGCCCCATGTGATCGTCGGCCTCCTGGCGATCCTTGGGGTCGCTGGAGCGATGGGCGACGTCGCTCTTCAACGCAGTCCAGATCACCATGGCGCGCGCCGCCTCGTTGAAGGCGCGGATGGTGAGCAGCGTGCGGCGCACGTCGGGATGCACGATGATCGGATCGGCCGGCTTGTCCGCCGCCTTGGCGCCGGTGAGCGAGCGACCCTGCAGCCGTTCGCGGGCATAGTTGGCGGCGTTCTGGTAGGCGACCTCGGATTGCGCCAGCCCCTGCACGGCGACGCCGAGCCGGGCCTCGTTCATCATCACGAACATGCCCTGCATGCCCTTGTTTTCCTCGCCAATCAGCCAGCCGGTGGCGCTGTCGTAATTCATGACGCAGGTGGAATTGCCGTGGATGCCCATCTTGTGTTCGATCGAGCCACAGGTGACGCCGTTGCGCGCCCCGAGCGAGCCATCGTCATTGACCAGGATCTTGGGCACCACGAACAGCGACACGCCCTTGATGCCTGCCGGCGCACCTTCGATGCGCGCCAGCACCAGATGGATGATGTTTTCGGTGAGGTCGTGTTCGCCTGAGGAGATGAAGATCTTGGTGCCCGTGATCTTGTAGCTGCCGTCGTCCTGCTTGACGGCCTTGGTGCGGAGCAGGCCCAGATCGGTGCCGCATTGCGGCTCGGTGAGGTTCATGGTGCCGGCCCATTCGCCGGCCACCATCTTCGGCACGAACATCTTCTTCTGGTCGGGCTTGCCGTGCACCATCAGCGCGGCGGTGGCGCCCATGGTCAGGCCGCCATACATCGAAAACGCCATGTTGGCCGAGGACTGGAATTCGGTGACCGCCTGGGTCAGCGTGACCGGCAGGCCCTGCCCGCCATATTCCACCGGCGCCGACAAGCCCAGCCAGCCGCCTTCGGCGACCTGCTTGAACGCGGCCTTGAAGCCTTTGGGGGTGGTCACGGAACCATCATCGTGACGCTTGCAGCCCTCGAGATCGCCGACGCGGTTGAGCGGCTGCAGCACCTGTTCGCTGAGCTTGGCGGCCTCGCCCAGGATCGCATCGCGCACATCCGCGGAAGCGTCGCTGAAACCCGGAAGGTTGTCGTAGCGGTCGATCTGAAACACGTCGTTGAGCAGGAAAGTGACGTCCTCCACAGGGGCTTTGTAGATCGGCATTCGCATCCTCCCGGCTGGCTCGCTCCATCCAGGAGGAGCCGCAGCATCGTTGGGTTTCAGAAAGAACCTTATCCGGTTCCGAAGGGCATAGGGAGCTACTTCAGGGTCGCGTTTGCGACGCCGCCGGGCCGCTGGCCGCACTGCTCGCCAGTTGCTCGCCCATCAGCCGGTGCAGCAGGTTGATCGCCTTGAGCGGGCGCACCATCACCTTGAAATTCGTGATCCGCCCGTCGGCGTCGAAGATGATGATGTCGACGCCGTTGAGCTTGATGCCGTCGATCTCGGTCTGGAATTCGAGCACCGCGCCGGTGTCGCTGCGCCATTCGCCGATATAGGCGAAGCCCGGACCGCCCAGCACCTTGTCCGCGCTCGCCAGATATTTGAAGGTGATGTCGCGGCCGCGCTGCGGCGTGTGCACGACGGGGCTTTCGAACACCGCGTCCGGATGCAGCAGGTCCCACAGCGCCGCGCGGTCATGGGACTTCATGTAGCCGTACCATTTGTCGAGGCCGGTCATGCTCATCGGACGTCTCCTGTCCACGACGGCGCGGCAGGCGCGCCATCATATGCACATTGACGCATATGCACCTTTATGCATATTGTCAAGATTACTCGGGAGGGTTCCGCTTGGCGCTCGGTGACGCAATCCTTGCATGCCTGACGGAAGGTCCGATGACGGGCTATGAGCTCGCCAAGACGTTCGACGCGTCGATCGGCTTCTACTGGAAAGCCAACCACCAGCAGATCTACCGCGAGCTGACCCGGCTGCGCGACCGCGGCCACATCAGGGGTTGCGAGGTGGTGCAGACAGGCAAGCCCAACAAGCTGGTGTACACCCTGACAACAGAGGGCCGGGCCGCACTGCGGCACTGGGGCGCGCGGCCAAGCGTGCCGCCGTCGATCAAGGACGACCTGCTGGTGCGGCTCTACGCACTCGACGGCGTCGATATCGGCCCGCTACGCGCCGACCTGATGGCGCGGCTGGAACACCACCGCGACCGCTGTGCCCGTTACGAACGCATCCTGCAAAAGCGGTTCCCTGACGGAATCGCCGCGCCGGCCGATATCGGCAAGCTGCTGGCGCTTCGGCTGGGGGTTCGTCATGAGCGCGTCGTGGTGGAGTGGTGCGAGGAGGCCCTTCATGCCCTGCCGGCCAGCGCCGGCGGCCCTTCAATTTCGCCCGCACAGTAACTTTCCGGGCCTGCCGGGCCATTCCTTAACCGGTTCTTTACCGTAACACGAAAAAGTCGATTTCTGAGGCAGACGACCTGCGCGGAATTCGATTGTCTCTTGATCGGGACGCGCGGGGAGGCTGAAGGCGCAGGTTGGCGCGCCGGAGTTGGAACCGGACGAGAGCATGAATTCGCGCGTATCGTGGAGTGTTGAAGGCATCGATCCAGCCGTGCGCGAGAGGGCCGAGGCCGCCGCGCGCCGCGCCGGCATGTCGCTGAACGACTGGCTCAACTCCACCCTCGGCGATTCCGCCCGGCCCAGCTTCCAAAGCCCCTACGACCAGCCCGCCGCGATGCCGCAGCCGGAGGCGCCCGATGTCTCCGACATCCACCAGCGACTGGATTCAATCACCCGCCAGATCGAGCAGATTTCGCAGCCCAGGCTTCGTAGTGATGTGCCGCGCCGCGATGTGCCGCACGCCGACATGCCGCGGAACGACTCTCCGCGCAACGAAGCTCCGGGCGTCGCCCGGCAATTGAACGACGCGATTTCGCGCCTCGACGCGCGGCTGTCGCAGATCTCCAATCCGGCGCCGAGACAGGCCCCGATGCAGGACAGGCAGCGCCAGGCCGAGATGGTCGAGCGCGCAGCCAGCCAGGTCTATCGGCCCTCGCCCCCGCTCAGCCCGGCGTCGCTCGATTTCGCGATCGCGGAAATCGCCGCGCGCCAGAACGAACTCGACGCTCCCGCGCCCCGATCGGTGCCGCCGCGCAGCGCGCCGCCCAGAGCAGCCGCCATGCCTGCTTCGATGGCGCCCGCCACGCCGATGGCGCCACCGATGCAGCCGGCGGCACCCGCGGGTCCGGATTTCTCCTCGCTGGAGCGGCATCTGCTCAAGATCACCAGCCAGATCGAGGCGCTGCAGCGTCCCGACGGCATCGAGCAATCGATCACCGCGTTCCGTTCCGAGCTGGCGGACATTCGCGCCGCCATCACCGAGGCGATGCCGCGCCGGGCGATCGAATCGATCGAGAACGAAATCCGCTCGCTGTCCCGCCGCATCGACGACACCCGTCAGAGCGGCACCGACGGCCAGCAGCTCGCCGGCATCGAACGCGCGCTCTCCGAGATTCGCGAAGTGCTGTTCTCGCTGAAGCCGGCGGAACAACTCGCCGGCTACGACGAGGCGATCCGCAACCTCGGTGGCAAGCTCGACCTCATTCTGCGCGCCAATGACGATCCTTCCACGGTGCAGCAGCTCGAAGGCGCGATCTCGGCGCTTCGCGCCATCGTCTCCAACGTGGCCTCCAACGACGCGCTGGCGCGGCTGTCCGACGACGTGCACATGCTGTCATCGAAGGTCGACCATCTCGCCCGCAACGAAGGCAACAGCGATTCCTTCGCAAGCCTGGAAGCGCGCATCGCGGCGCTGACCTCGACGATGGCAACCCGCGAACCGCCGCCAGCCGGCAACAACGAACATCTCGAAGGCGCGCTGCGGTCGCTGTCCGACCGCCTCGACCGCATGCCGGTCGGCAATGACAGCGCGTCGGCCTTCGCCCATCTCGAACAGCGCGTGTCGTATCTGCTCGAGCGGATCGAAAATTCGACCGATCCCAGCGCCGGCAATCTCGGCCGGGTCGAGTCCGGCCTGCAGGACATTCTGCGCCACCTCGAAAACCAGCATGCGGCCGTGGTCGCGCTGGCCGAAAACAGCCGCACTGCCAGCGCGCCGCAGCCGCTCGACAACGGCGTCGTCGACATGGTCAAGCGCGAGATGTCCGACATCCGCTTCAGCCAGTCGCAGACCGACCGCCGCACCCAGGATTCGCTGGAAGCCGTCCACTCGACGCTCGGCCATGTGGTCGACCGGCTTGCCATGATCGAAGGCGATCTGCGCACCGCGCGCGCGCTGCCCGCGGCGCCGCAGCTGCAGATGCCGCCGGCGGCTGAACCCGCTCCCGCGCCAGCGGCCGCGCCTCGCGTGGCGATGCCGCCGCAGCCGAAGCCTGAAATGCCAAATCCGGCCGCAGCGCATGAGCATTTCGCCACCGCACCGCGCGAATTCCAGGCCGTACAGCCGCCGCAGGCGACGGCCGTCGCCGTGGCGCCGCGCGCGATCAGCGAGATTCTCGAACCGTACACGGCGCCGCGTCCTGCGGTCGCGCCGGATCTGCCACCCGATCATCCGCTCGAACCGGGAACCCGCCCCGCCGCCAGGGCGGCGACGCCGTCGGAGCGCATCGCCGCTTCCGAAAACGCGATCAGCGAAATTCCGGCCGAGAGCCGCGAACCGGTCAGCACCTCCAGTTTCATTGCCGCCGCGCGCCGCGCCGCACAGGCTGCCGCTGCCGCACCGCCCCCCGAAAAGTCCGGTCGCGGCCCGTTCAGATCCTCCGCCAGCAAGGCCAAGGATGCCAGCAAGGATGCCGGCAAGGACGCGAGCAAGAATCCGAACAAGGAGCCGTCGACCATCACCTCCAGGATCCGCTCGCTGCTGGTCGGCGCGAGCGTGGTCGTGATCGTGCTCGGCACCTTCAAGATGGCGATGACGCTGCTCGATTGGGAAACCGCCCCGCCGATGCCGGCGATGGAGAGTTCGATCGAGCAGGCGCCTGCCGCCGAGCCGCCCGCTGCGGACAACGCCAGCCCGGCGGCGCCGGCGCCCGCGCTGCCCTCAATGACGTCGCCGACGCCGATCGGCCGGCAATCGTTCAATAATTCCCCACCCGCCGACGGCATCGCGACGGTCGCGATCCCGCAGCCGGCGGCGGCGATCCCCGCTGCCGCGCCGGCAGCGGCAAGCGACATCACCGGTGCGATTCCGACCCAGCCGGTCCAGGCGGCTCCGCCTGCCAGCCGCAAACTCACCCAGGTGCAGGTGCCGCCGAGCGAACGGCTTCCCGAGACGATCGGCGGACCGAAGCTGCGCGCGGCCGCGCTGAAGGGCGATGCGACCGCGGCCTACGAGATCGGCGTGCGTTTCGCCGAAGGCAAAGGCGTCGCGGCGAATTACGACGAAGCCGCTAAATGGTACGACCGCGCGGCACAGGCCGGCGTGGTGCCGGCGATCTTCCGACTCGGGACCCTTTACGAGAAGGGTCTCAGCGTGAAGAGGGACGTCGAGATCGCGCGGCGCTATTACATGCAGGCCGCCGAGCGCGGCAGCGCCAAGGCGATGCATAATCTGGCGGTGCTCGACGCCGACGGCGGCGGCAAGGGCGCCAACTACAAGAACGCGTCGCAATGGTTCCGCAAGGCGGCCGATCGCGGCGTCGCCGACAGCCAGTTCAACCTCGGCATCCTCTATGCCCGCGGCATCGGCGTCGAACAGAACCTCGCCGAATCCTTCAAATGGTTCAGCCTGGCCGCGGCGCAGGGCGATGCGGATTCGGTCCGCAAGCGCGACGATGTCGCCAAGCGGCTCGACGCCCAGTCGCTGGCGGCGGCCAAGCTCGCCATCCAGACCTTCACGCCGGAGCCCCAGCCCGACGACGCCATCAACGTGGCGGCCCCGGCCGGCGGATGGGATTCGGCCCCGGTGCAGGCCACCGCGACGAAGCCGGTGAAGCCCGCGGCAAAGCCGGTGGCGACCAAGCGCGCCGCCGCCGCGCATTAATCTGAATCATCAACCATGCCGCGAGGTCGCCTGGCGACTTCATGCATTTAATCCCCTTGCCGCGGATTCTTTAGTCCCTCCCACTGCCGATTTCGGTTATGCAGGGGCTCGGCAACCGGGCGTTCGCCGCTTTCGCGGGCGCATCGCGAATTCCCTGCCGGCCATGCTCGATCAAGAAACCAGACCGTGAGCGGCTCCGGCCGATCTTGCGGCCAATAGCAGAAGTAACCGCGCGTGCAGCTCTACCTCCCGATCGCCGACATTCCGGTCAACGTTTTCCTCATCCTGGCGATGGGCGCGGCGGTCGGCTTCGTGTCCGGCATGTTCGGGATCGGCGGCGGGTTCCTGATGACGCCGCTG
>JAUXWH010000234.1 GCA_030681365.1 Bradyrhizobium sp. | reverse complement strand
TTGATCGCGACCCGGATTGCCATGTGCTGTCTCTCCTTCAATGACCTCTGTCAGCCCCGCGGAGGGCGTCGAGCCATCCACGAGGGTTTTACGGCGGACGCCCGGTTCGGCCGGGCGGGAGCGGATTAGATGACCGTTAGGTAGACCCTTTTGAGGCCGATCTCAACCGTCAGCCCAGGCGCTTCAGGGCCGCGTCAACCGCAGCCTCGGCGGTGATGCCGAAGTGCTTGTAGAGTTCCTTGGCGGGCGCGCTCGCGCCGAATCCGTGCATGCCGACAAATACGCCATCCGACCCGATCACGGCATCCCAGCCCCACCGCACCGCGGCCTCGATCGCGATCTTGACCGGCGCATTGCCGATGACGGCCTTTTGGCGATCCGCCGGTTGCGCCAGCAGCAGTTCGAGCGAGGGCACCGAGACCACCCGCGACGCGATGCCGCGCTCCGCCAGCTGCTTCTGCGCGGCCACCGCGATCTCGACCTCGGAGCCGGAGGCAAACAGTGACACCCTGGCGTCGCCTTGGGCTGCGACCAGTTCGTAGGCACCGAAGCCGCAGGGATTTTCAGGCGGCGCCGAGCTGCGCAATTGCGGCAGGTTCTGGCGGGTCAGCGCCAATACCGTGGGGCCGTCGGTCCGGTTCAGCGCCAGTTCCCAGCACTCCGCCACCTCGACGGCGTCGCAGGGACGGAACACGCGCATGTTGGGAATCGCACGCAAGGCGGCGAGATGCTCGACCGGCTGGTGGGTCGGGCCGTCCTCGCCGAGGCCGATCGAATCATGGGTCATCACATAGACGACGCCGGCGCCCATCAGCGCCGCCAGCCGCATCGCGGGGCGGGCGTAGTCGGTGAACACCAGGAACGTGGCGCCGTTCGGCGCGAAGCCGCCATGCAGGAAGATGCCGTTCATGGCAGCAGCCATGCCGTGCTCGCGGATGCCGTAATGGATGAAGCGGCCTTTCGGGGTCTTGGCCGAGAACGCGGTCGCCGATTTGGCTTTGTTGTTGTTGGAGCCGGTGAGATCGGCCGAGCCCGCGAGAAACTCCATCGGCATCGCCGCCGCGATCGCCTCGATCGCCAGCTCGGACGATTTGCGCGTGGCGATATTCTGCGGGGTTTCGAGCAGCCCCTTCTTGTGCGCCTTCAACACCTTCGCCAGCGCCGCCGGCCGTTCATGCCGCATGCGGCGTTCGAATTCGGCGCGCTTGCGGTTGCCGAGCCCGGCGAATTGCGTCTCCCATTCCTTGCGCGCCGCCACGCCGCGGCTGCCGGCCTCGCGCCAGGCTTTCAACACATCGTCCGGCACCGAAAACGGTTCCAGCGCGATGCCGAGTTTCTGCTTGGCGCCCTTCAGCTCTTCGGCCCCGAGCGCTTCGCCATGGGCCTTGGCCGTGCCGGCCCTGGTCGGCGCGCCGAAGCCGATCGTGGTCTTGCAGGCGATCAACGACGGCTTGCTGGATTTCTGCGCGCGGGCGATGGCGGCCGCAATGGCCTTGGGATCGTGGCCGTCGATCAACTCGGCGGCCCAGCCGGCGGACTTGAAGCGTTTGACCTGGTCGACAGAGTCGGCGATCGAGGTCGGACCGTCGATCGAAATGCCGTTATCGTCGTACAGCACGATCAGCTTGTTGAGCTTCCAGTGCCCGGCCATGGCGATCGCTTCCTGCGAGACGCCCTCCATCAAATCGCCGTCGGAAGCCAGCACATAGGTGTGGTGGCTGACGATCTTCTTGCCGAATTCGGCGGCGAGCATCTTCTCCGCCAGCGCCATGCCGACCGACGTGGCGATGCCCTGGCCGAGCGGACCCGTCGTGGTTTCGACGCCGCTGGTCTCGAAATTTTCCGGGTGTCCCGGCGTCTTCGAGCCGAGCTGCCGGAAGTTCCTGACCTGGTCGAGCGTCATATCCTTGTTGCCGGTCAGGTACAGCAGCGCATACAGCAGCATCGATCCGTGCCCGGCCGACAGCACGAACCGGTCGCGGTCCGGCCATTTTGGATCGGCGGCGTCGAATTTCAGGAATTGGGTGAACAGGACGGTGGCGATGTCGGCGGCGCCCATCGGCAGGCCGGGATGGCCGGATTTGGCCTTCTCGACGGCATCCATGGCAAGGCCGCGAATCGCATTGGCCATACGGGAATGATCGACCTGCGTCATGATGAAAATCCGCCTGAAATGAGATGTTTGGTGGCGATCCGCAGCGCGGGATGCCGCGGTTACTGGCCGGAAGGCAAGGGTAAGTCAGGGGCTGGATAGCATCTCGTTTCCCTGAGTCCAAGGCAGGGAAACGCGCTTGCGGCGGGAAAAGTCGCCCAAGGCGTGGTCCGAAAAGCAGATACCGGTTTCTCAAAAAGGATCATGCTCGACCAGGGAGCAGGGATGACGGGTCATTCTAGCGGTGCATAGCTTCCGAGCGGCGTTGCGCTGGGCTCGCTTGCCACGTAAATTTCGCCGCCTAAACGCTTGCCGGAACGCGGATTTTGCGCTCCGGCATGGCCCATGGAAGGTCCGCACTGTCACTCATGAGTGATCGTCCCGCCAACGTGCCCGGCAACGCCGAGCCCATCTTCGCCGATATCGAAGCCGCGACGCGGCGGCTGATGTCGGCGCTTGATTCACTGGAAAGCGCGGTGGAGCGCCGGCGCGAGGCCGACCGCGATGAGAACGAATTGGCGGCCCGGATTCAAGCGCTCGGCGCTGACAGGTCGCGGCTCGCCGATGAACTCGACGGATCGCTGGTGAAGTCGCGCCGGCTGGAGCGCGCCAATCGCGAGATTGCCGAACGGCTGGACGCCGCGATCGGCACCATCCGCTCCGTACTCGATCCCGGAGACAGCGAATGAGCCATGTCAACGTCACCATCAACGGCCGACAGGTCCGGATGGCCTGCGAGGAAGGCCAGGAAGCGCGGCTGTTGAAGCTTGCCGAGAGCCTGGAATCGCGGATCCAGAGCCTGCGCGGCAAGTTCGGCGAGATCGGCGACGCGCGGCTGACGGTGATGGCGGCGCTGACGGTGTGCGACGAACTGCTCGACGCCGGCCTGCGCATCCGCAAACTCGAAGAGGAACTCGAAGCCCTGCGCGACGTCCGCGTGGCGGCCACCGATCGCGCAAGGGCGACGCAGATCGCGGTGGTCAACGCGCTGAATTCCGCCGCCGACCGGATCGAGAAAACCACCCACGTGCTGAACCGCACGATCGGGGGCGGAGTGTTGATCGGGTAGCGGTGCACTTACCCTCCAGGGGAGGGTGAACAAAGCATCGCCTCGGATCGGACCGTTACCGCTGGCGGAATGCCCGCATCGTAGCTACATTGGCAGGGCGAAGCTGTGTCGCGCGTCAGAAGCCATATATCCCCGGGGCCTTATCGATCCTTCCGGGAACTGTCCCTGGCCGGGTCCGTGGATCC
>JAUXWH010000224.1 GCA_030681365.1 Bradyrhizobium sp. | reverse complement strand
CAAGATGTACCCCGATCCAAACTCCCGCTCCCAGCGCCTCTACAACCGCGCCCTCTCCAGCCTGCCCGGCGGCAATACCCGCACCACCGTGTTCATGAAGCCCTATCCGATCTATGCCGCGCGCGGCGAGGGCTGCCGGGTGTTCGATGTCGACGGCAACGAATATATCGACTGCATCAATAATTTCACCGCGCTGATCCATGGCCACGCCCATCCGGCGCTGGTGGCGGCGGCGACGAAGCAGCTCGCGCTGGGATCGGCGTTCGGCCTGCCGACGGAGTCCGAGATCGATCTGGCGGAACTGCTTGCGGCGCGCCTGCCCTCGGTGGAGCAGGTCCGCTTCACCAATTCCGGCACCGAGGCGGTCATGATGGCGCTGAAGGCCGCCCGCGCCTTTACCGGACGGCCGAAGATCGCAAAATGCGAGGGTGCCTATCACGGCTCCTACGACTACGCCGAAGTCAGCCTCGACCCCGTGCCGGAAGCCTGGGGCCGCAATGCCCCGGTCTCGGTCGCGTATGCGAAGGGCACGCCGGACAATGTGCTGGCCGACGTCGTCACCATCCCCTTCAACGACGCCGAGGCGGCGGTCAGCCTGATCCGGGAGCATGGCGCGGAGCTTGCCTGCGTGCTGGTCGACCCGATGCCGAACCGCGCGGGCCTCGTGCCCGCCGACAAGGCCTATCTCGAGGCGCTGCGCGCGGTCACATCGGAGGTCGGGGCGCTCCTGATCTTCGACGAGGTCATCACCTTCCGGCTCGGCTATCGCGGCGCGCAGGGGCTTTGGGATATCGACCCCGATCTGACCACGCTGGGAAAAATCATGGGCGGCGGCTTTCCGGTCGGCGCCGTTGGCGGCAAACGGGAGTTCATGGCGGTTTTCGATCCCACTTCCGGCAAGCCTGATCTGCCGCATGGCGGCACGTTTTCGGCCAATCCGGTGACGATGCGCGCCGGGATCGCGGCGATGGAGTTGCTGGACGACGCCGCCTTCGCGCGGCTCGATGCCATCGGCGAGGCGGTGCGCGGCGGCATCGACGAGGCTTTCCGCCGCCACGGCGTGCCCGGCCGCACCGTCGGGCTCGGATCGCTGCTGAAAATCCATTTCGCCGATCGTCCGGTCCGTGACTATCGCTCGGCCTATCCGACCGAGCAGGAAGTGCTGCGATCGGCGGTGTTCCATCGCGGGTTGCTCAATCGGGGTGTGCTGGCGGCGGGCTACGGATTGATGGCGCTGTCGACGCCGATGACGGACCGGGATGTCGACAAGATCGTTACGGCGGCCTCGGAAGCCCTCGCCGAGGTGGCGTCGGCCTGAGCGGCTCAAACGTTGCGCGAGGTTGCAAGAGTGCCGGTGATTTGCCCGACGTGTCAAAATATTTTCGCAGGCTGAACCCTTCAGGCCGACGCCCCTCGTTACTGTACATGGGGTTGTTTTCGATATTTTTGGTTTGCCGGGCCGGAGTTCGCGGTCCCGCCCGCCTCCGCCCAACCGGCATCCCTTGATCCCGCCGCCGCTTTTTGCCAACAAGCGTCCATGTCCAGCAAGATCGATCCCATCACGCGATCCGTGGTTCAGCACCGCCTGAGCTCGATCGTGAAGGAAATGGGCGAAGCCATGCTTCGCACCACCTATTCGCAGATCCTGAATTCCAGCCGCGATTTCTCGCTGGCGATCTGCGACACGCAGGCCCGACTGATCGCGCAGGCCGATCATCTGCCGGTCCATGTCGGCGCGCTGCCCTGGGCGACGCGCGTGGTCGAGGACCGCTTCAAGGACATAGCGCCCGGCGACGTGTTCCTGCTCAACGATCCCTATCACGGCGGCAGCCATCTGCCCGATCTCACCGTCTTCGTGCCGGTATTCGCCAGCGGCAAGCGCCTGCTCTGGACCATCGTCCGCGCCCATTTCAGCGACATCGGAGGCGCCACCCACGGCGCGTATAATCCCGGCGCCACCGAGATTTTTCAGGAGGGACTACGGATCCCGCCCATCAGACTCTATGAGGCCGGCCGGCCGCGCGAGGACCTGCTCGATCTGCTGGCGCTGAACGTGCGCAACCCGCGCGAGTTTCGCGGCGACCTCGCCGCGATGCTGGGGGCAGCGCATCTCGGCGAGCGGCGGGTTGCAAAACTGTTCAGCGAGTTCGGCGCTGATGTCGTCGAAGCCGCCATCGAGGCCATCCTCGATGCGACCGAGCAGCAAACCCGCGCCGTGGTCTCGACCTGGAAGGACGGCGTGTTCTTCGGCGAGGCCTTCCTCGACGATGACGGCCATGGCCGCAGCGACATCAGGATCGCAGCGAAAGTCACCAAGCAGGGCAGCGACATCGAGGTGGATCTGTCGGACTCCGATCCGCAGTCGACCAGTTTCGTCAATTCCTCGCATGCCAACATGCAGGCGGCGGTGGCGATGGCGTTTGCCTATCTGATCGACGCCGAGATTCCCAAAAACACCGGCGCGCTGCGGCCATTGAAGGTGGTTGCCAAACAGGGGACCATCGTCTGGGCCGATCCCGGCCGTCCGGTGACGCTGTGCACCAGCCATCCCTCCAATGAAATCGTCGAGGCGATCGTCAAGGCGCTGTCGGCGTCCTGTCCCGATCGCGCCATGGCGGGCTGGAGCCGCCGGTTCCGGATCGCGATCCAGGGCGAGGATCCGCGGACGGGAAGGAATTTCATCTGGCACCTGTTTCAGGCCCGCCCCGGCGGCGGCGCCTCCTCCGGTGGCGACGGCTATTCGTCGATCGGCGAATGGCACAGCGTCGGCGGTCTCAAATTCGGCAGCCTCGAAGTTGCGGAAGTGCGTTTTCCCCTGCACTTTCGCCGGCATGAATTCCGCGAAAACTCCGGCGGCGACGGCAAGTTTCGCGGCGGCCTCGGCGTCGCGCTCGACCTTGTGCTGGAAACCGCCAAGCCCGCGCGCGGCAACACCGCGGGCGACGGTGTGCGCCATGGTCCCTGCGGGATGCTGGGCGGCGAGGACGGCGTGCCGCATGATTACCGGCTGATCTCCGATGGTCGTCCGCCGCGCCCGCTGCGCACCAAGGAAGTCGGCATTGAACTGCGCCCCGGCGATTGCCTCGAAATCCGCTCCTCCGGCGGCGGCGGCTATGGACCGCCGGCCGACCGCTCGGCGGAAGCCCGCGCGCGTGACCGCGGACAGGGACTTGTCACGGACGATAAGGCAGCGGGGCAGGGCTCCTGAGTATGTACACCATCGGAATTGACGTCGGCGGCACCTATACCGATCTCGTCGCCATCGACGCGACAGGCACGACCGTCTTCGCGAAGTCGCCGTCGACACCGGCGGATCAATCAGTCGGCGTCATGGCCGGGCTGGAAGAGCTGGCGCGACGGTTGAATTTGTCGCGCGAAAAAATGCTGGGGGTGACCGACCGCATCGTGCACGGCACCACGGTCGCGACCAACGCGCTTCTCGAGCGCAAGGGCGCAAAGGTCGCGCTGCTCACCACCGAGGGCCATCGCGACGTCATCGAGATGCGCGAGGGGCTGAAGGATGACCGCTACGATCTGCGCTCGCCGCCGCCGCAACCGCTGGTGCCGCGCGAACGGCGGTTCGGCGTCAGGGAACGGCTCAAGGCCAATGGCGAGATCGCGATCGCGCTCGACGATCGCTCGCTCGATGACGCCATCGCCGCCATCCGCCGCTCCGGCGCCACTTCGGTCGCGGTCTGCTTCCTGCATTCCTATCTCAATCCCGTGCACGAACTCGCCGCCGTCGAACGGCTGGCGCGCGAACTGCCCGAGGTCAGCATTTCCCGTTCGAGCGACGTGCTGCCGCAGATCAAGGAATATGAGCGCGTCTCGACCACCATCGTGAACGCTTACGTCCGGCCGCTGGTGCGGCACTATCTGAGCAATCTGGAGCAGCGTCTTCACGCGGCCGGCTTCAAGGGTTCGCTCTTCATTATTCTATCGCATGGCGGCATGGCGCCGGTGGAAGAAGCCTCCAGGCTCGCCGCGGGCACCGTGCTGTCGGGACCCGCCGGCGGCATTTCCGGCGCCCGGCGCTGCGCCGATCTGCTTGGCGTCCCCGATCTGGTGCCGTTCGACATGGGCGGCACCTCGACCGACATTTCGCTGATCTCCGAGGGCCGCGCCTCGCTGTCCGCCGATGGATCGCTCGCCGGCCAGCGCATCGCGCTGCGCAGTCTCGACATCGCCAGCATCGCGGCCGGCGGCGGCTCGATCGCGTCGGTGGATGCCGGCGGCACGCTGCGGGTGGGTCCGGAAAGTGCGGGCTCGGTGCCGGGACCGGCCTGCTACGGCAATGGCGGCATGGCCGCCACCGTCACCGACGCCAACGTCGTGCTCGGCTATCTCGATGCTGCCGCCTTCATGGGCGGCGCGCGTCCGCTCGACACCGCGGCGGCCGAAGCCGCCGTGGACCGTGTGGCGGCGTCGCTCGGTCTGTCGCGGTATGAGGCCGCCGCCGGCATCTACCGCATGATCAACCTGAAGATGGCCGACGGCATCCGGTTGATGACCCTGCGCCGCGGCGTCGATCCGCGAAAATTCGCGCTCTTGAGTTTCGGCGGCGCGGCCGGCCTGCATGCCGCCGAGGTCGCGCGTGAACTTGATATCAAGCGCATCATCGTGCCGGTGGCCGCCTCGGTGCTGTCGGCCTGGGGTATGCTCACCAGCGATCTGCGCTATGAAGTCAGCCGCACCCATTACGGCGCCGCCGCCCGCATTTCCGCCGATGAGGCGCGCAACCTTTTTGCGGATCTGGAGGCTCAGGCCACCGGCCGGCTGCGCGCCTGGTTCGGCGGCCCGATGACGACGGAACGCTCGGCGGAAATGCGCTACGGCGAGCAGATCTTCGAGATCGACGTCGCGCTCGACGGTCTCGACTGGAACGCGCCCGCGCTGGTGGACGCCATCGAGGACCGCTTCCACCGCCGCCACGAGGAACTCTACACCTACGCCGCACGCGACCAGGAAGTGGTGTTCGTCAACGCCCGCGTCGCCGCGGTCGGCGAAGTCTCGCAGCGCGGCCAGGATGTGCGGCCAACGCCCTCGGCGGCCGTTTGCTCGCCTCGAACGACGCGGCAGGCCTGGTTCGGCGCCTGGCGCGAGGTCCCGGTCTATGCACTCGACGATCTCAGGCCCGGCCACACGCTGGCGGGACCGGCGATCATCGAGGCCGAGACGACAACGGTGGTCGTCGATGCCGGCGATAAGGTGAGCGTCAACGCGCTGGGCTGGCTGGATATTGCGCTGAGAGTCTGACTCAAAGTGACGCTGACGAAAATGGCGCCTCATGGGAAGCTCGTCATGCCCGGGCTTGTCCCGGGCATCCATGTCTTGACTTCACTTTAGCAAGGAAGACGTGGATGGCCGGGACAAGCCCGGCCATGACGAAATTTATTCCAAGGCTATTGGCGCCCGCCTTGCACCTCCCGCATCTGCTCAGGTCTTGTTGATCGACACGCCGCCGTCCACCAGCATCGCGCTTCCGGTGATGAAGGACGCGGCGTCGGACGCCAGGAACAAGGCCGCGCGGGCCTGTTCCTCGGGGGCTGCGATGCGCTTCAGAGCATGCATGTTGCGCACGAAGGCCTTCATCTCCTCGGTGTCGGCCATCGCGTCGGCCGCCGCCGTCTGCGTGCCGCCCGGCAGCAGCGCGTTGACGCGTATGCCTTGCGGCCCGTATTCGACGGCAAGCGCCTTCATCAGGCCGATCTGGCCGGCCTTGCTGGCGGCGTAAGTGGCCGCGCCGGGCATCGCCGCGGTATAGCCGACGAAGGAACTGACGAAGATCAGCGATCCCTTGCCGCGCGCGAGCATGGCGGGGATCTGGTATTTGGCGCCGAGAAATGCGCTGGTGAGATTGGTCGCCATCGTCGCGTTCCAGGCGTCGCGGGTCACATCAGGTGTTGGCATCATCGGTCCCATGACGCCGGCATTGTTGACGGCGACATCGAGCCCGCCGAAACGCGACTTCGCTTCCTCCACAAGAGCGCGCGAGAAGGATTCGTCGGATACGTCCCCCGACAGCGCACAGCCAGCACCTCCCGCCGCCTCGATTTCGGCAACGAGGCCATCGAGCAGTTCCCGGCGCCGCGCGGTGACGACGACGCGGGCGCCTTCAGCAGCAAAAAGCAGGGCAATCGCCCGCCCGATCCCGGAACTCGCCCCGGTGACGATCGCCACCTTGCCGTCCAGCGCCATTCCCTGGGTATTCATTGTGATTCTCCATTTTGCATGAGAGTCACAATGGGTCGGGATCGCAGGTCTTATCCACCCGATACCCGATACAGACGCCGACGTATCACGCCGCCGCCGGAGCGAGACCCGCAATCATCACCCCCAGTACCGCAATCGCATAGCCGGCGATCTGCAGCGCACTCAGACGCTCGCCGAAGGCAAAATATCCGATCAGGCCCGATCCGACCATCACAGCCACCACCACCGCAACGATCGCCGCCGCCACCTGGCCGCCGCTCGACATCACCCGCGCGACGAGGAATTGGGTCACGAGGATGGTGACCACAACCCCCAGCGTCGGCCACAACCGCGTCATGCCCTCGGAGGCCTTGGCGAAATACACCGTGCCGATGTTCAGCACCGCGGCCAACAGAAGCAGCGTCCAGTTGCTCATTTGAAATACCCGTGTCCTTCGCCGGTTCGAGCCAGCCGATCCCTACTTCTTCTGCCCATAATTCAGCAGCCCGCCGAGCCCCTTCGGCGGATGCGCGCGTAGCGCCTCCTCGTTCGGTTCGGTGCCCCAGCCGGGGCGGTCTGGGATGACCAGATAGCCGTCGACGATCTCGGGCAGGTGGGTGAACAATTCGTGGTCCCATTCCAGCCGGTCGATGTCGATTTCCATGATTCGCAAATTAGGCACCGCCGCGCAGAAATGCGCGTTCATCATGCTGCAGAGGTGGCCGTAGAAATTATGCGGCGCGACGTTGACCTCGTGGGCTTCGGCTGTTGCCGCGATCTTCATCGACTGCCAGACCCCGTTCCACGGCGTATCGATGATC
>JAUXWH010000212.1 GCA_030681365.1 Bradyrhizobium sp. | reverse complement strand
CAAGCCGATCCTCGACCTCTGCATCTCGCGCTTCAACGCCTTCTCCAATCTGCAGGACCAACTCGATCGCGCCAGGTCCGCGCTCGAGGACCGCAAGGTGATCGACCGCGCCAAGGGCATCCTGATGAAACTGAAGGGCCTCACCGAAGACGAGGCCTATGTGCTGCTGCGCTCCACCGCGATGCGCGAGAAAAAGAAAATCGGCGAGATCGCGCAGTCGGTCCTGACCGCTTCGGAGTTGCTGAAATGACCAAACCGCTGCGCATAGGCTTCATTCCGCTAGTCGACGCCGCGGCCCTGATCGTCGCCGTCGACAAGGGGTTTTGCACGGCCGAAGGGCTCGATGTCACACTGGTCCGCGAAGTGTCGTGGTCCAACGTCCGCGACAAGCTCAATATCGGCCTGTTCGACGCCGCTCACCTGCTGGCGCCGGTCGCGATCGCCTCCAGCCTCGGGCTCGGACACGTCAAGGTGCCGATCGTGGCCCCGTTCAATCTCGGGCTCAACGGCAATGCCATCACGGTATCGCCGGCGTTGCACGCGGCGATCATGGCGGAATTATCCGGCGATCCGTTCGACCCGATGGCGACGGCGCTGGCGCTGGCCCGCGTGGTCGCGGCCCGGCGCAAAACCGGCGCCGAACCGCTGACCTTCGGCATGACGTTTCCGTTCTCGACCCACAATTACCAGCTGCGGTTCTGGATGGCGGCCGGCGGCGTCGATCCCGACGAGGACGTTCGTCTCGTGGTGTTGCCGCCACCTTATATGGTGGACAGCCTCGCCAACGGTCATGTCGACGCCTTCTGCGTCGGCGCGCCGTGGAATTCGATCGCGGTCGATCTGGGCGTCGGCCATATCCTGCATTTCGTTGCCGACATTCTAGTCCGCGCGGTCGAAAAGGTGCTGGCTGTCAGGCAGGACTGGTCGGAGAAGAACCCGGCCGTGCTGGCCGCCCTGGTCCGGGCGCACGATCGCGCCGCCGAATATATCGAGCAGCCGCAGAACCGCGCCGAGGCGGCGCGCCTCCTCGGCGCCCCCGAACGCATCGGTGTCGATCCGGAAGTGATCCAGCGAACGCTGGACGGCCGCCTGAAGATTTCCCCTGACGGAACCATGCGCGAAAGCGGCCGCTATCTGCTGGTGGGGCGGCAGGGCGCGGCGCGGCCCGATGCCGTGCAGGCCGCCTGGCTCTACGCCCAGATGGT
This sequence comes from Bradyrhizobium sp., assembly GCA_030681365.1. GTDB lineage: Bacteria > Pseudomonadota > Alphaproteobacteria > Rhizobiales > Xanthobacteraceae > Bradyrhizobium. The sequence goes on along the minus strand of JAUXWH010000212.1, from coordinate 13,022 downwards.
GCGGTGGGGGCAGACGGCGATCAGCCCGGAAGCGCTAAAGGTGGCCATGGCGGTATTCAGGCCGGACCTGTACGACGCAGCCCTCGGACGCGAGGCAAAGCCAACCGCAGCCTCTGAAGGGATCGGAGCCTTCGCCGGGCCGGAGTTCGATGCCAACGACATTGCCGGCCATCTGGCCGCGTTCAAGATCGGACGCCAGAGGCCCTGAGGTGGCGCGTGGAGGGATGTTAGGCATCCGGGCGAACCGTCTAATTATTAGGCGACCTGCTTGAAATCGGCCGTTTGGCCGATCGCCTGGTTCCAATCCTAAGACGCAACCCATTGAATACATTTATTATCTCCTGAGAATCAAGGTGGCACGCAACTTGAATATTGCAGTGCAGCCAGCCGTCGCAGATGCCCGCTGGCCTACGTCCAAGATGGATTTCCGCAGCAACGAAGCTGGTGGGCCGGTTCGTATGACATGAACGCGGTCGCATTCCTTTTCCGTTGAAGCCACCCGTGGTGGCCGCAGGAGCTTCGTCGCGCGCCATGAAACTGGAAACGCTCTCAGTCGACTTTACCGACGAGCAGAAACGCTACCTCGAGGGATTCACGACGGGCCTGCAGATCAGCCGGGTCGGCCGCGGCCTCGGCGGCGCAGCCGCGGGGAAAGCGACCGCGGAGCCGACCGGCCCCGAAGCGTCGCACATCAAGGCGCAGGACCGCACGCTCGCCGCCGGCAAGAAGCTCGTCGACCAGGAAAAGTGGAAGCGCGAGCAGCATCCGTTCGACGCCTATCCGCGGCTCAAGGAACAGGCGCTGGCCGATGCGCGGCCGTCACCGGCCGACAATTTCCGCTGGCGCTATTACGGCCTGTTTTATGTCGGGCCGACTCAGGACTCCTATATGAGCCGCCTGCGGATTCCGAACGGCATCATGAAGCACTGGCAGTTTTCCGGGCTTGCCGATCTGATCGAACCGCTCTGCGGTCCGTTCAGCAACGTCACCACCCGCGCCAACCTTCAGGTGCGCGAAATCCCGCCAAGGAACGCGGTCGCATTGATCGAGGGCATCCAGGACCTCGGGCTGTGCTCGCGCGGGTCGGGGGCCGACAACATCCGCAACGTCACGGGCACACCGACGGCGGGCATCGATCCGCAGGAATTGCTCGACACCCGCCCATACGCCCGCGAGTGGCACTACCACATTCTCAACGACCGCTCGCTGACCGGGCTGCCGCGCAAATTCAACGTCGCCTTCGACGGCGCCGGCAAGATCGCAGTGCTGGAAGATACCAACGACATCGCCTTTGCCGCGGTCGAGGTCAAGGACGGCTTTGATGTCGAACCTGGCGTCTGGTTCAAGCTCGGCATCGGCGGCATCACCGGCCACAAGGACTTCGCGACCGATACCGGCATCATCGTCAAGCCGGCCGATGCGACCAGGGTTTCTGACGCCATCGTCCGCGTCTTCATCGACCTCGGCGACCGCACCAACCGGCTGAAGGCGCGGTTGAAATACGTCATCGACGGCATGGGCATGGAAAAATTCCTTGACCTGGTCGAGGAAAAGCTCGGGCATCCGTTCACCCGCGTGCCGCCGGAAGCGCTCGCGCCCCGTCCGGTGTTCGACCGATCAGCTCATATCGGCGTGCACAGGCAGAAGCAGGACGGCCTGAACTGGATCGGCGTCGCGCTGCCGTTGGGCAAGGTGACCTGCGAACAGATGCGCGGCCTCGCCAAAATCGCGCAAGACCTTGGTGACGGCGATATCCGCCTCACGGTCTGGCAGAACCTGCTGATATCTGGCGTCTCCGACGACAAGGTGGCGCTGGCCACGGCCGCGATCGAGGCGATCGGCCTGGCGATCAAGACCTCGGAAATCCGCGCCGGGCTGATTGCCTGCACCGGCCGCGCCGGCTGCAAGTTCGGCAATGCCGACACCAAGCGCACCGCCGCCCGGATCGCGGACTGGTGCGACCCGCGCGTGCCGGTCGAGACTCCGATCAACATCCATCTCACCGGTTGCCACCATTCCTGTGCGCAGCACTACATCAGCGACATCGGCATGATCGGCGCGCGTGTCGCGGTCGGCGATGGCGACGACACCGTCGATGGCTTTCACATATTCACCGGTGGCGGTTTCGGCCCACAAGCCGAGATGGGGCAGGAGGTGTTTCATGACGTCACCGCGGAAGATGCGCCCGTCTATGTCGAGCGGCTGCTGAAAGCCTATGTCACCCATCGCACCTCGCCCGACGAGACGTTCCTGACCTTCGCGCGCCGCCATGATGGCGAGACGCTGCGCAAATTGGCCGATGCCGAGGTTTCGACATGAACCAGATGACACCGCCTCCGAAGATCGAGATCATTCCCTCTAGCGCGCCGTTCTCCGATGCCCAGCGCTCCTGGCTGAACGGCTTCTTTGCCGGGCTGCTGACGGACGGCGGTCCGGCGCCGCTGTCGTCGGAGCAGGGTGCTGCCGTATTGCAGGGCGATGGCGACGACGGCGAGGCGCCCTGGCACGACCAGACCATGCCCATCGCCGACCGCATGAAACTGGCCGAAGGCCGGCCGCTGCGCCGGCGCATGATGGCGGCGATGGCCCAGCAGGATTGCGGCCAGTGCGGCTACAATTGCCACGACTATTCGGATGCGATCGCGAGCAAGGCCGAGCCGCGTCTCAATCTCTGCGTCCCCGGCGGCAAGGAAACCGCCCGGATGCTGAAGGCGCTGCACGAGGAGCTGGAAAAGGCGCCGGCGGCGTCATCCGGCCCGGTGGCGGCGGCTCCCGCTGCAGCAGCCCCCGCCGTCACGGCGGAGCCCGGCCGTTCGCGCGACAATCCGGTCGCGGCCACCTTCCTGTCGCGCCGGCTGCTCAACAAGGCCGGATCGGAAAAGGAAACCTGGCATATCGATTTCGACCTCTCCGGCGCCGGGCTCGACTATGTCGTCGGCGACAGCTTCGGCATCTTCGCCCGCAACGATCTTGGCCATGTCGACCAGATCATTGCCTTGCTGGGCGCCTCGCCCACCACGAAGGTGAGGGGAAAGACGCTACGCGAAGTGCTGACCGACGAAGTCTCCTTGTCGCCGGCGCCGGACAGCCTGTTCGAACTCATTTCCTACATTACCGGCGGCGCCCAGCGCGAGAAGGCGCGCGCGCTGGCGCAAGGCGAGGATCCCGACGGCGATGCCGCCACGCTCGACGTGATGGCGGCGCTGCAGAAATTTTCCGGCGTGCGTCCGCATCCCGAAGCCTTCGTCGAGGCGCTGGAGCCGCTGCAGCCGAGGCTCTACTCGATCTCCTCGTCGCATAATGCGACGCCCGGCAAACTCTCGCTGACGGTCGATTGTGTGCGCTACGTGATCGGCAAGCGCAAGCGCATGGGCCTTGCATCGACTTTCCTGGCCGAGCGCATCAATCCCGGCGACGAACTCAAGGTCTATGTGCAGAAGGCGCATGGCTTCGCGCTGCCGGCCGATCCCAAGGTGCCGATCATCATGATCGGGCCCGGCACCGGCATCGCACCGTTTCGCGCCTTCCTGCTCGACCGCAAGGCGACCGGCGCGCAGGGCAAGAACTGGCTGTTCTTCGGCCATCAGCGCAGCGACTGCGATTTCTTTTATGTCGATGAACTGAATGCGATGAAAACCTCGGGTCTGCTGACGCGGCTGTCGCTGGCGTGGTCGCGCGACGGCGACAAGAAATTCTATGTGCAGGACCGCATGCGCGAACTCGGCCGCGAAGTGTGGACCTGGCTGGCCGACGGTGCGAACATCTACATCTGCGGTGACGCCAAGCGAATGGCGAAGGATGTCGAGCGCGCGCTGGTGGATATCGTCGCGCAATTCGGCGCGCGCTCGACCGACGAGGCGGTTCTGTTCGTCGCCGATCTCAAGAAGAAGGGCCGGTTCCAGCAGGACGTCTACTGATGGAACCAATCAATCCGCATCAAATTGCAGCGAATAATATTCTCGCCGGAATCCCCGGCGGAGAATTTTAGGCTGCGGTGCCACGCCATTTGGCCGTCGGCATCGCTATTTTTCCGGTCATCTTGCATCCGGCAGCAAACGGCCTTTCATTATCGGCCCATGCTGCGTTGGAGATCGACCATGCGCGAACTATCCGCGGAAGCCCGCCTTCACCTTCACGCGCGCCAGCTTTCGCGACAGACCGGAACCGGCCTTCATATCGCTGCGCTCTACGGTTCGCTGGCGCTGATCGCCGCCATCGTGTTCGGCACACTGACGGTTCATCCGTTCTAGAGCGAGATGAGATTAGGTCGCTGGAGCGGTACCGGAATTCACCTCTCCCTTCGGGAGAGGTCGGCGCGTAGCGCCGGGTGAGGGGTTACGGTCTCTCGTTAGGCCAGCACCCCCTCACCCGATTTGCTGCGCAAATCGACCTCTCCCCGCTGGGGAGAGGTAAGCAGGATCCGCGGACGACCGATTCAACTAAAAGCCATCTCGCTCTAGGAAAAACATCGAACCACCCCCCGCTCCCTCATGGTGAGGAGCGCGTCCGGCAGCGCCCTCGCGCTGCTCTGCGCGCGTCTCGAACCATCTGGCACATGGCCTGCTGCCATCCTTCGAGACGCTGCGCGCAAGAGCGCGCTGCTCCTCAGGATGAGGTCCGTGGTGGAGTCAATCCGCTGTCTTGAACGGCGCCACGTCGATCTTCGCTGCCTTCAACGCCTGCCGGATACCTTGCGCGATATCGACCGCGCCCGGCGTATCGCCGTGAATGCACACCGTATCGGTGCGCATTCTGATGACCTTCCCCGTGACGGAGATCACCGCGCCGTCCTGCACCATGCGCGCCACGCGGTCGGCGATGTCAGCCGGGTCGTGCAGCACCGCGCCAGGCTTGCGCCGCGACACCAGCGAGCCATCGTCCTCATAGGCGCGGTCGGCGAACACTTCATGCACCAGGGCGAGATTGGCGGCTTCGCCGGCCTGCACCAATTTCGAGTTGGCGAGCACCACGAAAACCAGATTGGGGTCGACCGCCCTGATGGCGGAGGCGATCGCCTTGGCGGTCATGTCATCCTCGCAGGCGACATTGGACAGCGCGCCATGCGCCTTGACGTGCGTCACCTTGTGGCCGGCCGCGGTGGCGATCGCCTGCAGCGCCCCGATCTGGTAGGCGACCAGGTTTTCGATCTCCGATGCTTTCATGCCGGGAAACGGCCGCCGCCCGAAACCGTGCAGGTCGCGATAGCCCGGATGCGCGCCGATGCTGACACCGCGCGCCTTCGCCAGTTCCACCGTCCTGCGCATGATGTCGGGGTCGCCGGCATGGAAACCGCAGGCGATATTGACCGAGGTGGCGAGTTCGATCATGGCGGCGTCGTTGCCCATTTCCCAGGCGCCAAATCCCTCGCCGAGATCGCAATTCAGATCGACTGTCTTCATGTTGTTTGCTCGCATTTGTTCAGGGCGACCACGTCGCGGCATCGACGGCGCTGACGGCGGCGCCGGCAACGTTGGCATCTTGCAGCGCTTCGATATTAAGATCAAAGTTTTCGATCGGCCTGAGACGGTCGGGCAGGGTGCGCAGGAACTCCGCCGATTTCCGGAACTCGGCCTGCGCTTCCGCCATGCCGACGGACTTGAACCGGAAACCCTTGCCGGCCGGGGTCTGCGCGAAGCGCCCGAGATCGGCCGAAATTACCGTGGCGATCTTGGGATAGCCGCCGCTGGTGCCGCGGTCCGGCATCAGCACGATCGGCGCGCCATTACCGGGCACCTGGATGCTGCCGTTGACGGTGCCGTCGGAGACGATGTTGTGGCCGTGCAGATGCCTGATCACGGGGCCTTCGAGCCGGTAGCCCATGCGGTCGCTGGTCGCCGATATCTTCCACTCCGAGTCCAGAAACAGCTGCTTCTGAACGTCATCGAATTCGTCGTCCTGCGGGCCCAACACCACGCGGATCGGCGCGTCCGTTACAGCGGGAAGATCGATTCGCCGCTCGGCTGCGCCGCTGGCGGCTGCCGTCGGAAGTTCGTCGCCAGCCTGCAGCGGGCGAGGATAGGGGCTGCCGAGGCCGGCGCGAGCGTTGACCGCGAGGCTGCCGAACATCGGCTCGCCGGAAATGCCGCCTTCGATCGCGAGGTAGCTGAACGAGCCGACACGCGCAAAGCCCAGCGTCAACGTTTCGCCGTCGGCAATCGTCATGGAAGTGTTGAATGCTGCGGCACGCCCGGAGATGTCGGCATTGCGTGAGGCACCCGCCAGGGCGACGCGGACCGCGCCGTCGCGCGCGGTGAACGACGCGCCAAACGGCCCGATCTCGATTGCCGCCGCCAAGGGCGCGTTGCCGACCAGAACGTTCGCCGCCGCCAGCGCGAGCCGGTCCATCGCGCCGCTCGGCGTCAGGCCGTAGCGCTGGGCGCCGTGCCGTCCGCCGTCCTGCACCGAGCTCGCGGGACCGATAGTTGAAATCACCAGCTTGGTCATGCGGCGATCAATTCGGCGACGATCTCGCCGGCTTCGGCGGCGCGGTCCTGGTCCGCGAAGGTTTTGGCATCGATCGCGGCAAAGGTGACGGCATCGCCGGGTTCCAGCAGGAAGGTCGGATCGCGATGCAGTTGATAGGTGCGGACCGGCGTCCGTCCCAGCAGATGCCAGCCGCTCGGGCCGGCGAGACACTGCACGCCGGTCTGCACACCGCCGATCGAGATCGTACCGGCCGGCGTCAACAGCCGCGGATTTTTCCGACGCGACATATGCAGCGATTTTTCCAGGCCGCTCAGATAGGACCAGCCCGGCGTGAAGCCGATCATGGCGACCCGGTAGTCGCCGGCGACATGCCGCGCCACGATGTCGTCCGGCGTGGTGTTCAATGTCCTGGCGACGTCCTCGAGGTCGATGCCATGCTCGCCGCCGTAAACCACGGGAATGCGCCAGCGCCGGGTGGTCGTCACAGGTGGAACCGGCAGCTGCGCCAGCGCCGCCAGTTGTTCGCTCAGCGCGTCGAAACCGATCTGGACGGGGTCGTAATGCACCAGCAGGGACCGATAGGTCGGCACCGTCTCGGTCACGCCGGCAATCGGCTCACGCGCGATCGTGCGATCGAGCGCCAGCACGCGCTGGTTGGCGGCGTCGTCGATGTTGCGGCTGAATTCCACCGTGATGGCGCTGTCACCACTGGGCAAAAGTCGGGGCGGGGGGAGCGTCGCGGACATGGCCTCATCACTCTTCGGCGGATATCCTGCTCTAGCGTGTTTTGCGCCGGAGTGGAATTCGCTTCCCGCAAATCAGCCCGCAAGTTCAATGAATTAATCACCGCACCTGTGATAAGGGGTGATGATCGCGGGGCGCGATGCAGACCTTTCGCCAACGCCACTTGACGCGATGGCCGCGCCCCGCAAGATGCGCCGCCCATCAATCCCGACCGGAGCCGATTGTTCGATGTCCCTGACCCCTGAAGCGATCGCGACCCTGTCGCGCGTGTCCACCGCCACCATCACCACGGTTCTGCTCAAGAAGGGGCTGCGCAACGTCTGGATGCGGGGCTCGCGGCCGCTGCGGCCGGGACAGCCCCGGCTGGTCGGGCCAGCCTTCACGCTGCGTTTCGTGCCGGCGCGGGAGGATCTGGCGACGCCGGAATCCTGGTCGTCGCCGATCTCGACCCGCACCGCGATCGAGGCCATGCCGGAGGGCTGCATCGCCGTGGTGGACGCCATGGGCGTCACCGATGCCGGCATCTTCGGCGACATCCTGTGCGCCCGCATGATGAAACGCGGCGTGGCGGCGCTGGAGACCGACGGCGTGGTGCGCGATCTCGAGGGCGTGCTCGGCACCGGCCTGCCGGTATGGTGCGATGGTTTTGCCGCCCCGCCCTCGGTCGCCGGGCTGACCTTCGTGGGCTGGGGTGAGCCGATCGGCTGCGGCGGGGTCGCGATCTTCCCGAACGACATTATCGTCGCCGACCAGGATGGCGCCGTGGTGATCCCGGCGGCATTCCTCGACCTCATTCTGGCCGAGGGCGCCGAGCAGGAGCGCATGGAGGCCTGGATCGTCGATCAGGTAAATGCCGGCGCGGTCTTGCCGGGTCTTTATCCCATGAACGCCGAAACCAAGGCGCGCTACGCAGCCTCGAAGAAATAACCAGGGCGCAACCAACAGCGGAGGACTCCATGGATATCTATCTCGCGGGATCGCGGCCGACACGCCGGGCGCCCAAGGAGCATTTCACCGGCACAGTCTGGCAGGATCCCATCATCGCCACCGAGGCCCCGGCGCGGATCGCCTCGAACCGCGTCGCCTTCGAGCCGGGCGCGCGGACCAATTGGCATACGCATCCACTGGGGCAGACGCTCTACGTGCTCTCGGGTGTCGGCCGGGTCCAGACCAAGGGCGGCCCGATCCATGAGATACGGCCGGGCGACGTGGTGTGGATTCCCGCGGGCGAAAAGCATTGGCACGGCGCCTCGCTCGCCAATGCCATGACCCACGTCGCGATGCAGGAAGCGCAGGACGGAAGTTTCGTCAACTGGATGGAGCCGGTAACCGACGCGGAATATGCGGCGAAGGTCGGCTAGCGAGCTTGCGTGCCCCGGACGCGGCGCAGCGCGCCAGCGGTGCGCTGCTGAGCCGGGGCCCATCTTCTTGATTGGATGATCCGTGGGTCCCGGCTCTGCGGCGCACCGCCGAAGAGGCGCTGCACCTTGTCCGGGACAGGGGTCCGTTACATCCGCTGCGCGGTCCATGTGCCCGAGCACATCGCGCCGCGCCATGTGCCTGACCCCGACGTCGCGGTGAGGCGCCCCGAACCCACGGCCCGCTTCATGCCGCTGCTCAGCTTCACGTTGATCGTGCCGGCTTCCGCGACGCGGCCGGACGCGGTGATAGCGGCGTTGTTCGATGCGACCTGACCATTGTTGATGCCGATCAAGACGCTCGTTCCGCTCGGACACGCCACGTTGCTCGAGGCGATCTGAATGTTCCAGGCGCCATCGAACGTCGCGGCTGCGGCGGGCGTGGCGATCGGCACGCCTCCGAGCAGCAGGATACGGCTGGCGATGAGTATTTTGCGGAACGGTTCCATGGCGCGTCTTCCTTGATGACGCCGGCATGGTCACACATCCGCAAACCTTAGAATGTGATGGCAATCACTTCGACAGGAAGCGCTGTTTTGGCGTCCATGCGTGCGAACGCGGCTTCATCCCTGACGCCGCGAAGCCCGCCGTCGCGGCAGGCAGCACCCGATGGAGTTGCGGCCTAGTTCAGCCGGCTCCAGGTCTGGCCGCCGCAGAACATGCCGCCGAACGCGCAGCCCTGAACCCGCAACCGGTCGGAGCCTTTCAGCGCGATGGTCGAATCATAGGTGCTGCCGCTGTTCGGATCCAGAATCCGCCCGCTCCACTTGGAGTCCTTGCCAGGCTTCATGTTGATCAGAACCTGCTCACCGTTCTGGTTCGACTTGGCGTCGACGGAATATCCGCAGAGGTTGGGGCCGCATTGCTCGATCCGGACCTTGCCTTCCTTCTCCTCGGTCAACCACATGCCGAGCGGCGAGTTTGCCGCAGCGGCGGGGACGGCTGCCTGTGGTTGCGGAGCAGGTGCGGGGGCTGACGGAGCCGTGGCAACGACAGGCGCCGGCGCTGGCGGGGAAGCAGCACGGGTCGGCGGATCCTGCGGCGCGGCCGCGCTGGCCGGAGGCTGGGCCGCGGTCGCGGCGGGGGCTGCCACCGCAGTTGCAGGTGCGGGAGCCGGCTCGACTGCCGTGGTCGCTGGCGCCGGGGCCTGTTGGGACGGTGCTGGTGCGGCAGCCGGGGCCTGCGGATCATTTTTGGCCTGTTGCGGCGCCTGTTTGCGTGGCCGGTTGCTGTCCTGATCGTCGCGCGACCGTTTCGCCTTCTTTCCGGTGTTGTCGTAGACGCCCGGGATCGAAACCGTGCCGCGATCGGGGTCGATGGTAATGGTGCGTCCGCCGTAATCGAAGGTGTACTGGGCCTGCGCGGCGGTGCTCGCCAGCAAAAACGCGGCGATCACAAAAAACGTTCTCATCAAGACCTCCTGAGCAGGTGAAACCTCAGTATTCACCGTACGTTGCGACAGTCTCTTGCAACGTGACCTGGATCACTTTCATGGCTATGAGTCGTGGGTTAACAGGTTTGGTTCAACAGGCGTTTGAACAGCCAGTCTGGCTGACCGCGACGGACGCGGTCAAGTTTCGGCGGCGGTATCCATCCGGCGCGCGAAAATCACATTTCGCCGGCGTCCTTGCGGAGAAGATTTGCCGCTGCGGCACGTCCGGACATTTCGGTTCTGATCTGTTCGAAGCGCTCCCGCGCCTCGCTCGCACGATCGTCCACAAACCTGATCGCTTCATCCGCCGCCAGCGGGCCGCTGACGACAGGCGCGGAATTCTCGCCGATGGTCTCGTCCACATAATATTCGTCGTTGGCCTCGCGGCGCACCGTCCATTTGAAGCGGATTGCGGCCATCGGGCCGGGGCCGATTTTCGAATAGCCCTCGGCCACGATCGGCTCGGGCGCAACAGGCCGCTCCTCAACCGCCGATTTCTCCGGCTCGCGATGGGTCTCCGGATGATCGAGAATGCTGGCTATGGCCGCAAGCGCGTGATCGGTCGGGTCGCTCTGATTCAAGATCTCAAGCCTCCGGGCATTCGTGGCGGGCCAACAGAGGAAAACTCCGCTGCCGGCACCGAGTCCTTTCCTCGCTCTTGAATAAGGCTGAGTTTTGTCAGTTTACGCGCAAACCGGAGGTAATTTGCCCTTCCAGGGAAGGGCTTGCTCCAGCTGCGCCGCCAGACGGAACAAAGTTGCCTCGTCGCCGAAGCGTGCGGAAAACATCATGCCGAGCGGCAATCCGGCTGCGTTCCATGCCAGCGGTACCGACATCGCGGGCTGGCCGGACATGTTGAACATGGCGGTCCCCGGCATGTAGCGCCGCAGGATCGGGGCGATATGCGACAGGTCGTCCGACATGGTATTGAGCTCGCCGATCCGCAGCGGCGGCGAACACAAGGTCGGGCACAGCAGCACATCCCAGTTCTCGAAGAACGTGGCGAGGGCCCGCGAAATCTGGAAGGCGCCGAGCTGCGCGGCGACATAGTCGGTCGCGGTGGCCTTTTGCGCGTTATGTGCGCTCGCCAGCGTCAAGACCTCGAAATCGTCCGACGTCATCGCGCGGCCGAAGCGTTGCTCGGTCTGCCGCACCGTAAGCGCGGTGTTGGCGGCCACGATGGTCGACATCACCGCCGCCGGATCGGCGGCCAGATCAGGCGCGCGTTCCTCGACGTCATGGCCGAGGCCTGCGAGCAGGCTCGCGATCTCTCGGGTCGCCGCGGCGATTTCCGGATCGATGGCGTCGCCATAGGGCGACTTGTCGGTGAAGGCGATGCGCAAGCGGCCGGGATCGCGGCCGACTTCCTCCAGGAAGGGCCGCTGCGGCTGCGGCGCCACATAGGGGCTCGACGGCTCCGCTCCGTGGATCGCGTCCAGCATCGCCGCGCTGTCGCGCACGCTGATGCTGACGACGTGGCCGCAGGAAAAACCGCCCCAGCCTTCGCCGCGGTCAGGCCCGAGCGGGGTGCGCGCGCGGGTCGGTTTCAATCCGAACACGCCGGATGCGGAGGCCGGAATCCGGATCGACCCGCCGCCATCGCTGGCATGCGCGACAGGCAGGATGCGCGCCGCGACCGCCGCGGCTGCGCCGCCGGACGAGCCGCCCGACGAATGCGCCAGATTCCACGGATTTCGGGTCGGCCCGAACAGGCGCGACTCGGTGGTCGGCATCAAGCCGAATTCCGGACTGGAGGTCTTGCCGAAGATCGCAAGCCCGGCGGCGAGGAAGCGCCGGGCGAGGGTGCCGCTGTGGTCGGCGACATTGTCCCTGTAGACGCTGGCGCCGAAGGTCGTCCGCGTGCCCTCGAGCTGTTCCAGATCCTTCAGCAGAAACGGCACGCCGGTGAAGGGACCATCCGCAAGTCCCTTGTCGATTTGCCGCTTCGCAAAATCCTCATGCTTGACCACGACAGCATTGATCTGCGGATCGACCCTGGCGGTGCGGGCGATGGCTTCGTCCAGCAATTCCCCGGCGCTGACCTGCCTTGTCCGGACGAGTTCGGCAAGGCCGATCCCGTCATAGCTGCCGTATTCCTTGAAGGCCATGGCGATATCCGTGGAGTCGCTGAAGTGGGAAGCGGTCGACCGAGGCTGGAGGCCGCAGCCTCCGGTTCAGCCGAGCACGTCCTGGTTGATGACGTTCTGCCGTAGTGGCTGACCGTCGAGCGCGCTAAGGATATTGCGCGCGGTCTGCTCGCTCATCCGGTCGACCGCCTCCCGCGTCACGCCCGCCACATGCGGCGCCATGATGACATTGGGAAGCGCGAACAGCGAATGGCCCGAGGGCGGCGGCTCCTGCTCGAACACATCCAGACCTGCGCCGGCAAGCTTGCCCGACGAAAGCGCCTCATACAGCGCCGGTTCGTCGACGATGCCGCCGCGCGCGGTGTTGATCAGATAGGCGGTCGGTTTCATGCGCTGCAGCCGCGCCGCGTTGAACATCCCGACCGTTTCGGGGTTCTTCGGGCAGTGGATGCTGACGAAATCGGCGCGCGGCAGCGCCGCATCGAGATCGGCGACCGGCTCGCAGCCGGCGGCCGCAATTTCGGCGGCGGGCTTGTAGGGGTCGTAGACCAGCACGTTCATTTCCATGGCGAGGCAGCGCTTGGCGGTGCGGGTGCCGATGCGGCCGAAGCCCACGATCAGCACAGTCTTGCCGTAAAGGTCGTAGGGCAGCATGCCGAGCCGGCTGGCCCATTTGCCGTCCTTGACGATGGAATGCATTTCGACGGCGCGCTTGGCCAGCATCAGCATCATGAACAGCGCTTGTTCGGCGACTGACGGCGAATTCGCAGTGCCCGCCACCATCAGCGGGACCTTGCGGCGGCTCAGCGCGGGAACGTCGACGGCGTCGAAACCGACGCCGATCCGGGTTACCACCATCATGTCGCCGGAAGCCACCAGATCCGGCTCGCCGAACCGGGTGGCGCCGAGCGCCAC
>JAUXWH010000202.1 GCA_030681365.1 Bradyrhizobium sp. | reverse complement strand
GTGGCGTTGATGGCGCCGAGCTGGTCTTCGGTCTCTTCGTACGGAAAGCGCGCGCAGAATTCGTCATAAAGATGCGGCTGCACCGGCATCTTCGGCGCTTCGTGCAGGTGCCGCGCGGCGGCGATCTTGATCAGCTCGCCGGCGATTTCGCGGATGCGGTTCTTGAGCTTTGCCTTGCGCGCCTGCCAGCCGCTGCCGCCGAGACGGTCGAGCTCGACATTGGCGTGGTCGGAACCGTAACGCGACAACAGCTCGATGTTCTCGACCGGGAGAAACAGCTTTGTGTCGGCGGCGTAATGCAGTTCGAGGCAGTCATGCGGCGCGCCGCCCACTTCGAGCGTCTGCAACCCGATGAAGCGGCCGATGCCGTGCTCGACATGAACAACGAGATCGCCTGTGCTGAGGCTGGTGACCTCCGAGATGAAATTATCCAGCTTGCGGCTGGCCTTGCGCGGCCGCACCAGCCGGTCGCCCAGAATATCCTGCTCGCTGATGACGGCGACATGCTCGGTCTCGAAACCGGATTCCATGCCGACCACCGCCAGCATGGCCTCGTTGCGCGGCGTCGCCTGCACCGTGCGCCAGCTGTTCACACTGGTGAGCTGGCCGAGCTTGTGGTCTTTCAGCATGCTGCCCATGCGGTCGCGCGAGCCTTCGCTCCACAGCGCGATCACCACCTTCTTGCGCTGGGCATGCAGCGCCTGCACATGCGCGACGACGGCCTCGAACACGTTGACCGAGGTATCGGCGCGCTCCGGCGCGAAATTGCGGCCCTGCCGGGCGCCGGCATCGACCGTGTCGGCGCTGCCGTCGGGCACCGCGAACGGCGTCAGCCGCGCCAGCGCCGCGTCGTTCAGCCGCTTGCCCCACTCGTCTTCGGTCAGATACAGCCGGTCCGGCGGCAACGGCTTGTAGACCGCGCCGCCGCCGGGATGCTCCAGCGCCTCGCGCCGCGCCTCGTAATAGTCCGCGATCTGCTTGAAGCGTTCGCGCGCGGCGTCCTCGCTCTGTGGCTCGATCGCGACCGGCGCGCCATCGAGATAATCGAACAGCGTGTCCAT
>JAUXWH010000192.1 GCA_030681365.1 Bradyrhizobium sp. | reverse complement strand
CGATGGCGTCACCGTGGATAGCATCGGCAATGATGCGCTGGTGTCCGACTGGCGAACTCAGCCGGCGCTGACCCGATTAATAGGCGATCAATGGCTCGATCAGTCTGCTTCGGCGTTGCTGCAAGTACCGTCCGTAATCGTTCCGATCGGGAAGAACTTTCTCTTGAATCCTGCGCATCCAGACGCCGCCAAGGTCACGATTGCTGCTGTCGTCAATGCTCCCTTCGATCCGCGCTTGCTTCCGGGCTCTTAGCCAGCTCACCCGACCACTCCCAGCTTCGGAAACGCATCCGGCGCTGCCGCCAGCGCCGCGCGGGCCTTGGTGCTGTCGTCGTCCATCTGGCGCACCAGCGCCTCGACGCCGTCGAACTTCACTTCGTCGCGGATGAAGGCGATGAAGGCGACATCCAGCGACGCCCCATAGAGGTCGCCCTTGAAATCGAACAGGAACACTTCCAGCAGCGGCGCGCCATTGTCGAAGGTCGGGCGGCGCCCGAAACTGGCGACGCCGTCGAGGCGCACCTGGTCTTTTCCCTCTCCGCGGCCGACCCGCACTGCATAAATGCCGTGCTTGAGCCCGCAATTCTTGTCGAGCCGGATATTGGCGGTGGGATAGCCGAGATCGCGGCCACGCTTCTCGCCGTGGATTACCGTGCCCGCCACGAACCACGGGCCGCCGAGCATCGCGGTGGCGTCGTCGATCTGCCCCTCCGCGAGTGCCATCCGGATCGCAGAGGAGGACACCGGCCGCTCGTCGATATCGATATGGGCCTGGACATCGACCTCGATGCCGAGCCGCGGCGCCTCGCTGACCAGCAGGCTCGGCGAGCCCACCCGCCCCTTACCGAAATGAAAGTCGTAGCCGACCGCGATCCCGCTGATGCCGAGCCGTTCGATCAGGTCATGGTGAATGAAATCCTGCGCCGAGGTGCCCGCGCGGCCCTTGTCGAAGGTCATCACGACGGCCCCGGAAAGCCCGGTCCCGGCCAGCAGGCGCAATTTGCTGGCCTCGTCGGTGAGCCGGAACTGGGGGGTGTTCGGGCTGAAGAAGCGGCGCGGATGGGGCTCGAAGGTCACCGCCAGCGCCGGCCGGCCATGGGCGCGGCCCATCTGCAGGGCGGCCGCGATCACCGCGCGGTGGCCGAGATGGACGCCGTCGAAATTGCCCATCGCCACCACCGCCCCCCTGGGGATGGTGGCCGCGGGGGTATCGTCGCGAATAACAGTAAAGCCAGACGTCATTTGAAGGATTCTTTGGGCGAGGTCAGCGGGCGCGGGACCGTGACGCGGCGGCCCCGGTGAAGTCAAGCCGGGGCGGACCCGCCGCAGAACGGGTGTTGTTGCCGTGTTTCCCGCAGAGGTCGGTTAACGGGCTGTTTAAGGGCTGGTGTTACTGGTGGGGGCGGACTGCGGGGCTTTTGACCTGACGCAGGCCGTTGATGGTTTTGTAGCGTCGCGGGGGAGTCAAGATGGCGGTTGATTTGTCGATGTCGGTTCTGGTGGTGGATGACTACAACACCATGATCCGGATCATCCGAAATCTCCTGAAGCAGCTTGGTTTCGAGAATATCGATGACGCCAGCGACGGCTCCGCGGCGCTGAACAAGATGCGCGTCAAGAAATACGGGCTGGTGATCTCCGACTGGAACATGGAGCCGCTGACCGGCTACGACCTGCTCCGGGAAGTCCGCGCCGATCCCAATCTCGCCACCACGCCGTTCATCATGATCACGGCGGAATCCAAGACCGAAAACGTGATCGCCGCCAAGAAGGCCGGCGTCAACAACTACATCGTCAAGCCGTTCAATGCCGCCACGCTGAAGACCAAGATCGAAGCGGTCTTCCCGGACATGGCGAGCGCGTAGAGCGCATCGCAAACACAAGAACGCCGTCATCCTGAGGAGCCGCGCATCTTTGCGAGGCGTCTCGAAGGATGGCCGCATGCACTTCCGTCAATCATCCGTCGAGGCTCGCCGAAGAGGCTCACACCTCAGGATGACGTCTGGCAGCAGACAATCACCTACCACCTCAACTCCCGCATCAGCGCCTTGGGCGGGTGGCCGAACAGCTCCTTCACCGAGGCCGGGTCGAGCTGATCGATGCCCTCGAACTCTTCGGAGTGGATGCCGCGGGTCAGGAACAGGCAGTCGATGCCGAAGCCGTGCGCGCCGGTCAGGTCCGTTCGCACGGAATCGCCGATCGCCAGCACGCGGTTGAGCTGGATGGCGTGGCTCTGGCGCGCGGCCGCGAGTTCCATGGCGCGCTCATAGATCGGCCGGTGCGGTTTGCCGTAAAAGATCACCTCGCCGCCGAGCTCGCGATACAGTTCGGCGATCGCGCCTGCGCAATAGATCAGGCGGTCGCCGCGCTCGACCACGATGTCGGGGTTGGCGCAGATCAGCGTCAGCTGGCGCTCGCGCGCCTTCAGCATCATGCCGCGATAATCCTCGGCTGATTCGGTTTCGTCGTCGAACAGGCCGGTGCAGACGATGTAATCGGCGGCTTCCAGCGGAGCGAGCATGGTGTCGAGGCCGCGATAGATCGAATTGTCGCGCTCGGGGCCGAGCCAGAACATTTTCTTGCCCGGATGGTCGGCGACGAAATGCCGGGT
>JAUXWH010000182.1 GCA_030681365.1 Bradyrhizobium sp. | reverse complement strand
TGATGAAATGGCGGCCCGACGTCACGCTGGTGCTGTCGGTCGTGCTCTATGCCCTCACCTGGCAATTCGATCTGCATCTGTCGGCCTATCCGAACGGCTTCTGGGTCTTCAACCCGTTCGCCTGGCAATTGCTGTTCGTGTTCGGCGCGTGGTGCGCGCTGGGCGGCGCCAGGCGAATGTCGCGGGTGCTGTCTTCGCCGCTCACGATGTGGATCTGCGCCGCCTACCTGTTGTTCGCGTTCTGCGTCACCTTGACCTGGCACCTGCCGCAGCTCAACTTCCTGATGCCGAAGCTGATCGAGCAATGGATGTACCCGATCACCAAGACCGACATGGACGTGCTGAGGTTCGCGCACTTCCTGGCGCTGGCGGCGGTGACGGTGCGGCTGCTGCCGAAGGACTGGCCCGGATTGAAGTCGCGCTGGCTGCGGCCGGTGATCCTGTGCGGACAGCATTCCCTGGAGATTTTTTGCCTCGGCGTATTCCTGGCCTTCGCCGGCCATTTTGTGCTGGCCGAGTTCTCGGGCGGCGGTGCGCTCCTGCAACTCGTCGTCAGCCTTGCCGGAATCCTCATAATGACCGGCATGGCGTGGATCATTTCATGGTACAAGCATTCCGCCGACAAGAGCGCATCGCGGAAAAAAGGCGCCGTGGGCAACGCCGATATGGCGGGAGGGGGTTCATGAAGTCCGTCCCGATGACCTTGGGGCTGATCTTGTTTGCCGGCTTCCTGGCCGTGACTCCGGCGCGCGCCGACCCCGCGAGTTGCGAGGTGCCGGCCTACCTGCTCCTCACCGAGAGCGCGTTGCCCAAGGTCGAGGACGCGGTCAAGAGCGGTCGTCCGCTGGAAATCCTGGTGGTGGGCAGCCGGTCGTCCAGCATCGCCAGATCCGAAGCCAGCGCCTGGCCCGGCAGGTTACAGGCGGTGCTGAGGGAGAGGCTGAAGGTCCCGGTCAACATCTCCGTAGAACTACAGATCAAGAAGACCGCCGAGGAAGTCGCGGCCGACCTCGTCAAGCTGGTGGAAGCAAAAAAGCCCACCTTGGTCATCTGGCAGACCGGCACTTACGATGCTATGCGGTCGGTCGATCCTGAGGATTTTCGCGCCGCGGTCGGCGAAGGAATTGTCGCGCTGAAGGAGGCGGGAGCCGACGTGGTCTTGATGAATCTGCAGTACAGCCCGCGCACGGAAACCATGATTTCCGCGCAGCCCTATCTGGATAGCATGCGCGTGGTGGCGCAGGAGTACGATGTCCCGCTGTTCGACCGCTTTGCCGTCATGCGGCACTGGAATGACTCTGGAGATTTCGATCTGTTCGGCGCTTCGCATGGTCTAGACCTTGCCAGGCGTGTCCATGGTTGCGTCGGCCGCGCGCTGTCGAAATTCGTGGTCGACGCCGCCCGCATCGACCCGACGCAGCAGAATTGAGGAACTGGCGTTAATGCGTTGTCACTGCCCTTTTTGTCGTGTTGCATCCCTGGCCCTGCCCGCGGTCGCGGCGTTCGTGCTGTTGACGTCCGCACAGGTTTTGCCTGCGCGGGCGCAAGCCGTTCAGCCTGCCCAGCAGGCCACCCTCTCCGACAGCGCCAAATCCGATGTCGCGAAGCCGGCCGCGCCGCCGGCGACCGCCGGCCATGTCGCCGCTGTCGAGCCGGCCAATCCGCAGCAGAAGAGCCTCCCCTCCAGGGCGGTCGACAAGGTCAAGGAAGTCGCGAAATCGGCCGGCGACATCTTCAGCCGCGTGCCCTGTCTGCCGCCGAAAGGCGACGTCAGGAAGATGGGCTCGCTGCCGCATGTGGCGCGCAAGCTGGTCGCGGGTGAGCCGGTGGTGATCGTCGCGTTCGGTTCTTCCTCGACGCAAGGCCATGGCGCGACATCGCCGGACTTCAACTATCCCAACCGGCTGGCGGCGCAGCTGCGCCGCCAGTATCCGACCGCCGCCATTACCGTGATCAACGCCGGCAAGGGCGGCGAGGACGCGCCCGAAATGCTGAAGCGGCTGCAGACCGCCGTGCTCGACATCAAGCCCGATCTGGTGATCTGGCAGGTCGGCACCAACGCCGTGCTGCGCAACCTCGATCCCGCCGAGACCGCCAGGCTGGTCGAGGAAGGCATCGCGCGGATCCAGGCTGTTGGCGCCGACCTCGTGCTGGTCGATCCGCAATATTCGCCTGCGGTCAATGCGCGCGCCGAAAGCGCCGGCAAGATGATCAACCTGCTCGGCAAGGTCGCCGAGCTGCGTCATGTCGGCATCTTCCCGCGCTTCGCGGTGATGCGCGACTGGCATGAAAGGCAGGCGATCCCGATCGACAATTTCGTCACCGCCGACGGCCTGCACATGAGCGACTGGGGCTATGCCTGCTTCGCGCAACTGCTCGGCGACGACATCATCCGGTCGGTCGGCCAGATCAAGCGCGGCGTCGACGTGCCGGCCAACGTCACGGCGTACCGGCCGATGTGAGGGCTAACCCTCCCCTGGAGGGGGAGGGTCGACGCGAAAACCTCACGCCGTCTCCAGCGCCGCCACGAGATCCTCGATCAGATCGTCGCGGTGCTCGAGCCCGGCGGAGAAGCGGATAAACCCCTCGCTGATCCCGAGTTCGGCGCGCGCCTCCGGCGTCAGCCGCTGGTGCGTGGTCGTGGCGGGATGGGTGACGAGGCTCTTGGCATCGCCGAGATTGTTCGAGATCCGCGAAATCTTCAGCGCGTTGAGAGTGCGGAACGCCGCCGCCTTGCCGCCCTTGACCTCGAAGCCGACCAGCGTCGATCCCGAGCGCATCTGCTTCTTCACCGTTGCGGCCTGCGGATGGTCGGATCTTCCGGGATAGATCAGCCGGGATATTTTCGGATGCTGCGCTAGCGCGTCGGCGATGGCGGCGGCGGTTTCGGTCTGGGCGCGGACGCGCACGGCAAGGGTTTCGAGTCCCTTCAGCAGTACCCAGGCGTTGAACGGCGACATCGACGGGCCGGTCTGGCGCATGAAATTGTGGATGTGCTCGGCGATGAACGCTTCCGACGACAGAATGATGCCGCCGAGGCAGCGGCCCTGGCCGTCGATGTGTTTTGTCGCGGAATACACCACGACGTCGGCGCCAAGCGTCAGCGGGCTCTGCCAGATCGGCGTCGCGAACACGTTGTCGACGATCAGCCGCCCGCCGCCGGCATGGGCGATCTCGGCGATCGCGCCGATGTCGAGCACGTCGAGGGTCGGATTGGTCGGGCTCTCCAGGAAGCAGGTTCTGGTGTTCGGCCGCATCGCCTTTTGCCACTGGTCGAGATCGAGGCCGTCGACCAGCGTGGACGAGATGCCGTAGCGCGGCAGCAGGTCTTCCACCACGTAGCGGCAGGATCCGAACATCGCCTTCGCCGCCACCACGTGATCGCCGGCCTTCAGGGGGGCGAGAATCGCCGTGGTCACCGCGGCCATGCCGGTGGCGGTGGCGCGCGCGGCTTCGGCGCCTTCCAGCTCGATCATGCGCTGTTCGAACATCGAGATGTTGGGATTGGAAAAGCGCGAATAGAGAAAGCCGGGGTCCTCGCCCTTGAACCGCGCCTCGCATTGCTCGGCGCTGTCATAGATGAACCCCTGGGTCAGGAACAACGCTTCGGACGTTTCGCCGTATTGCGAGCGCAGCGTGCCGGAGTGGACCAGCCGGGTTTCGGGGCGGTAGCGGGCGGTGGATTTAGTCTCAGACATGTGACCTCCGTCGTGACCACCCTCGAAAGATGGTCACAAAAAAACCGGCCTGGAAAAAATTCCACAAGCCGGGATCACACATGTCCCCGGCCTGTTTAGCGACTTGTTTAACGTGGCTGCAAGCCGGCCGGCTCAAATCACCACGGGATAAGTCATGCTGATATTCCCTT
>JAUXWH010000175.1 GCA_030681365.1 Bradyrhizobium sp. | reverse complement strand
GCCCGTAACCGGCGACGCCCAGCTCACCATGCCGCAGCAGACCCCGCTGGCCGCTGCGGTGATCGTCTCGACGACGCAGGACATCGCGCTGATCGACGCGCGCCGCGGCAACGCGATGTTCGAGAAGGTCAACATTCCGCTGCTCGGGCTGATCGAGAACATGTCGAGCTTCTGTTGCCCGACCTGCAACCGCGTCACCCCGATCTTCGGCCATGGCGGCGCGCGTCAGGAAGCGGAGCGGCGCGGCATTCCGTTTCTCGGCGAGATCCCGCTCCACATGCAGATCCGGCAGACTTCCGACGACGGCCGCCCCATCGTCGCGACCGAGCCGGACGGTGTTCACGCGCGTCATTATGTCGGGATCGCCCGCGACATCTGGACCTCGGTCAGCACCGGGGCGGCGGGCCGGCCGGCGCCGCGGATCGTGATCGAGTAGGCCGGGAAGCGTTACCTACGACTTCGGCTTGCCATCCGGCGGACAGTCCTTGCCCGCTTCCATCGGCTTGCCGCCGCTTTGCACGGTGGGTGCGGCTGAATTGGCGTGGCCGCTGGCGCTGGGCAATATCGCGCTCTTTTCCGTGGCCAATGAATTGGCGGTCTTTTGTTCGCCACTCCCCGAGGTCGCAGCACCCGTGGTGGTGCAACTGGTGTCCGGCTGTGGTGCCGACGGCGCGGTTGATTGCGCGATGGCTGCCCCGGCAAACAGGGAACCGGCGAAAACAGCCGCCGCGATGCGATAAATCATTATTGTCTCCTCCGAGCGAAAATCGCTGCTCAAATCCATTCAGGGAACGATTGCCGCCGACAAAGGTTCCCGTCGCCGTAAGCATGGGGAGGTTCAGACCTCATCCTGAGGAGCCGCGCGTGGTTCGCGCGGCGTCTCGAAGGATGGCATCAGGTCATGTGCCCGACTGTTCGGGACGCGCGTTCGACGGCACAAGGGCGCCGTCGAACGCGCTCCTCGCCATGAGGGAGTCGGGTTGCGTCGCGCGGACCGACGTCAGCATTTTTGCGTGTCGCTAATAACCCCGCTTTCGATCCACCAAATTCTCCAGCACGCCGCCGGCTTCGAAGCGTTCGATCTGGCGCGCGACGTATTTCGAGATCTCGTCGGGATCGGTATCGGCGGCATTGTGCGGCGTCAGCAGCACGTTCGGATGGCTCCAGAACGGGCTGTCCACTGGCAGGGGTTCGTTGCAGAACACGTCCAGCGACGCCGCGCCGAGCGTGCCGTCGTCGAGGCAGGCCAGGATATCCGGCTCGTTCTGCAGCCCGCCGCGCCCGGCATTGATCAGCACCGGCGCGCCCATCGGGCTGTCGCGGTTGAGTTTCGAAAACAGTGCCCGATTCAGGATCTGCCGTGTATCCGGCGTCAGCGGCAGCAAGCAGACCAGGATATCGGTCCGCCGCAGGAACGCATCGAGTTGTCCCTCGCCGTGAAAGCATTCGACGCCTTCGATTCTTCGCGGGCTTCGACTCCAGCCCGCCACCCGAAAACCGATCCGCCGCAGCGCGTCGGCGGCGTCGGATCCGAGCGTGCCGAGGCCCATGACGCCGACCGTGATGGCGCCGGCCGGCCATTGCGACTTCGGTTGCCAGCGCTGCTCGCGCTGGCAGGCGCGCAGGTAAAGTTCCTGGCGGTGGTGCATCAGCGCGTGGAGCACGACATATTCCGTCATGCGGCCGGTGAGGTCGCCGACGGCGACGCGAACCAGCGGCACGTCGGGCAGGCTCAAATCGGCCATCAGCGCATCGACGCCGGCGCCGAGATTGAAAATGACGCGCAGGTTCGCAAATGCCGCGAGTTCGCCCGGCGCGGGCTTCCAGACCGCCGCGTAATGCACGGCGGCGGGATCGAGCGCGGGATCGGGCAGCAGCAACACCCGCCGGTCGCCGCAGACGTCGTCGAACCGGCTCTTCCACCGTGGCGGCGACCAGTTATCGGTTCCGCCGTTGATCAGCAGGGCAAGCGCACCCTTGTTCATTGATTTTTGCCCCATCCTTCGTCGAATCCCTGACGACCTTACCGGCGCGCGGTAGCTCTGCAAAATATTTCGGCTATCCTGTCGGAAATCTCCGCAACCACTCGTCTTTCAGCCAACGGGACACACTCACATGCTCTACGCCATCCTCTGCTATCACGACGAAGACACCGTCGGTTCCTGGAGCAAGGAACAGGACGCCGCCGTCATGACCAAGCTCGCCGTCGTGCAGGACAGGCTGGCCAAGCAGGGCCGGCTCGGCCCGGTGGCGCGGCTGTTGCCGACGACCGCGGCGACCACGCTGCGCAAGGACGATCCGCCTGTCGTGATCGATGGCCCCTATGCCGAAACCAAGGAACAGCTGCTCGGCTTCTATGTGGTCGACTGCAAGAACCTCGATGAGGCGCTCGACGTCGCGCGCGACCTTGCGGCCGTCAATCCCGGCGGCGCCTATGAAATCCGCCCCGTCGGGGTGCTGAACCCCGGGAGCATTCCGACGTGACCGACGCCGCCTGGATCGATGCTGCGCTGACCTCGGCGCGCCCCCAGGCGGTCGGCGCGCTGCTGCGCTATTTCCGCGATCTCGACACCGCCGAGGAGGCCTTCCAGAACGCCTGCCTGCGGGCGCTGAAAAACTGGCCGCAGAACGGGCCGCCGCGCGATCCCGCGGCGTGGCTGATCATGGTCGGCCGCAATGTCGCGATCGACGACATCAGGCGCAGCCGCAAGCAGCAGCCGCTGCCCGATGACGAGGCGATCTCCGATCTCGACGACGCCGAGGAGCGGCTGGCCGAGCGGCTCGACGGCTCGCATTACCGCGACGACATCCTGCGGCTGTTGTTCATCTGCTGCCATCCCGAGCTGCCGGCGACGCAGCAGATCGCGCTGGCGCTGCGCGTCGTCTCGGGTCTCACCGTGAAGCAGATCGCGCGCGCCTTCATCGTCAGCGAAGCGGCGATGGAGCAGCGCATCACGCGGGCGAAAGCCCGCGTCGCCGGCGCCGAGGTGCCGTTCGAGACCCCGGGCGCGGTGGAGCGCAGCGAACGGCTCGCCGCGGTGGCGGCGATGATCTACCTGATCTTCAACGAGGGCTATTCCGCCAGCGGCGACACCGCCGAGATCCGCAAGCCCCTGTGCGAGGAGGCGATCCGGCTGGCGCGGCTCTTGCTGCGTTTGTTCCAGGCCGAGCCGGAGATCATGGGGCTGACCGCGCTGTTGCTGCTGCAGCATGCCCGATCGGCGGCGCGCTTCGACGCCGAGGGCGCCGTGATCCTGCTCGACGATCAGGATCGCTCCTTGTGGAATCAGACGATGATTGCCGAGGGGCTGGCGCTGATCGACAAGGCGATGCGGCACCGGCAAAGCGGCCCCTATCAGGTCCAGGCGGCGATAGCGGCATTGCATGCCCGCGCTGAAAGGCCCGAGGATACCGACTGGACCCAGATCGATCTGCTGTACGGCGCGCTGGAGGTGATGCAGCCGTCGCCGGTGGTGACGCTCAACCGCGCGGTGGCGGTGTCCAAGGTTCGCGGCGCCGAAGCGGCATTGCAGATGATCGAACCGCTGGCGTCGCGACTGTCGAACTATTTCCATTTCTTCGGCGTGCGCGGCGCGTTCCTGATGCAGCTCGGCCGCAACGAGGAAGCCCGCATCGCTTTCGACCGCGCCATCGCGCTTGCCAACACCTCCGCCGAGGCCGCCCACATCCGCATGCATCTCGACCGCCTGAAGCGCGACAGCGCCCCGCGCGACGTGAAGGCGGGGAAGTAAGGCACTGACACCGTGTCCCGGACGCGGCTCAGCGCCCCCACAAGCGCGTTCACGCGCGTCTTCGACGCGCTATGGGCGGTGCGCAGCAGAGCCGGGCCCCATGCTTTTGCGACGTAGCCATGGGCCCCGGATCAGCAGCGCATCACGCCGCAAGTGCGGCGCGCTGCTGATCCGGGGCACGATCTCCAGTGCGTTCGAAAAAATCCCTTCCATCTGTCGGTCCGCACCTGGTTCCATCGTCCTCGAGGGGGAGCTTGCACGACCTGAGCCGCGGCGGCGTTGGCTTGCCGCGCTGACCATTCACAGATAGGAGAGTTTGCCATGGAAATTCTCGAGGCTTCCGCGCCTTCGAAGATCGTGATCGAGCTCGATTTCTACACGCCGTTGGAGGCGCGCAACACCGCGGAATTCACCATGCTGCCGCATGGGCGACGCCACCAGCGTCAGCTGGCAAATCGGGATAGCCGTGTCCCGGACGCGGTGCAGCGCGCCTTCGGCGATGCGCCGCAGAGCCGGGACCCACGCGGCGAACGTTCAAGATGGACCCCGGATCAGCAGCGCACTGTTAACGCGCTGCACTGCGTCCGGGGAACGCCAGAGGCTCGACATCCAAACTAAATCACCCCAAGGAGTACGTAATGCAGGTCAATCCCTATCTGTTCTTCAACGGCAATTGCGAAGCGGCGCTGAAATTCTACCAGAAGGTGCTCGGCGCCAGGATCGAGGCGATGCTGCCCTATTCGAGCGGGCCGGCCGATATGCCGGTTTCGCCGGAATGGAAGGACAAGGTCCTGCACGCCAGCATCCTGATCGACGGCGAGGTGATCATGGCGTCCGACGCTTCCCCCGGCGATTTCCACCAGCCGCAGGGTTTTGCGGTCGCCCTGCAGGTTCAGGACCCCGCCGATGCCGAGCGCCGGTTCAAGGCGCTGGCCGAAGGCGGCACCATCAAGATGGCGTTCGGCAAGACCTTCTTCTCCCGCGGCTTCGGCATGTGCGTCGACCAGTTCGGCACGCCCTGGATGGTGAACTGCGCGATGGAGGATTAGCCGGGATTTTACAGCGTCGTCCCTGCGGACGAGGGACGACGGGTGAGAGAGCCTACCCGTTCCTGCGCTGGCCGCGCAGCGTCGGCAGGCCGATGCCGGCGGCATCGAAGCCGCCGTCGACCGCGAGGATCTGGCCGGTGATGTAGCTGGCGCGGTCGCTGCACAGGAAGAACACCGCCTCCGCCAGTTCCTCCTCGAGACCGTAGCGGTTGAGCGGGATGGCGTCGTGATAGTCGGCGCGGATTTCCGGGGTGTGCACCTGCTTCGCCATCGCGGTCTCGACCGGGCCCGGCGCCACGCCGTTGACGCGAATCCCGAGCGAGGCCAGTTCGACCGCGAGCTGTTTGGTCAGATGCGCGAGCCCGGCCTTGCTGGTCCCGTAGGCCGAGCGCAGCGTCGAGGCGCGCACCGCCGAAATCGAGGTGATGTTGACCACCGCGCCGCCGCCGAATTCGCGCATCAGCGGCACCGCCGCCTTGGTGCACAGGAACGGCCCGGTCAGGTTGATCTCCAGCACCCGCTTCCAGTCCGCATCCGACGTCTCCAGCAGCGGCGCGAACACCGCGATGCCGGCATTGTTGACCAGCGCGTCGAGCCGGCCGAACCGCGCGCCGACCTTGGCGACCGCGTCCGCCACCGCGCCGGAATCGGAGACGTCGCAAGGCAGCGCCATCGTCGTATCGGGATTCTTCAGGCCTGCGACCGCGCCGGCCAGCAGGGCGCCCTCGATGTCGAGCAGCGCCACGCGCCAGCCCTCGGCGAGAAACCGTTTGGCCACCGCGAGCCCGATGCCGCGGGCGGCGCCGGTTACCAGTGCGACTTTTTGCAGGGCAGGGGCCATCGGTGTTCCATTTCGCCTGAAGATGAATTTGGCGCCTCTATAACCCATGCCGCCCGCCGTGTCCCTTGCATGCTGCGTTGCGTCCGGGGCACGCTGGCCAAGGCCAGTGAAGGCCGGCGGCAAGCGAAAGGGCCAGCCAATGATCGTCATCGACGTCAGGGACATGACGCCCGAGTCATGGCGACTCGGTGTCGAGACCCGCATGCTGGTCTCGGCCAGCAGCGGTGCTGCGCAACTATGCGTGTTCGAACAGTGGATCGCGCCGGGCGCCGGCGCGCCGACCCATTCGCATCCGGTCGAGGAAGTGCTGACGGTGCGCGAGGGCGAAGCCGAGATGTGGATGGGCGAACAGCGGCTGACGGTCTATTCCGGCCAGTCGCTGATCGTGCCGGCCAACCGCATGCACGGCTTTCGCAACTCCGGCACCGTCACGCTGCACATCCACGCGGTGCTGGCCGCGCCGTTCTTCGAGGCGAACGTGGAGGGCGAAAAGGAGACGGTGCAGCGGTGGAAGGCGACTTGAGCGCTGCGGAGATGCCGTCATCCTGAGGTGCGAGCCGGACAGCGCGTGAGCGCTGTGCCGCGAGCCTCGAAGGATGAGAGTTCGGCGTCTGCGGCTCATCCTTCGAGGCCGTCGCTTCGCTCCGGCACCTCAGGATGACGGAAACTGCTTTCTGGTCAACGGGTGTATGCCTTCGGTGCCGTCATCCTGAGGTGCGCTCAGCGGCGCATCGCGCTGCTGAGTGCCTCGAAGGATGACCGAGCTCAGTCCCGCTTTGTCACACCCGCGCGGCGCCGGGACAATCGGCTGACTTCCGTCCAGTCCGACCGTATCAACGCTTCCCTCTTGGCCCGGCTCCAACCCTTGATCTTCCGCTCAGCCGCAATCGCATCCGTAGCTCGATCGAAATATTCCGACCAGACCAGGACGACCGGCCGCCGGCTAAATGTGTAACCTGGATATGCCCCCGCATTATGCTGATCGATGCGCGGCGAGAGATCGTTTCCCGTCGCGCTTCCGACATAGAAAGAGTTGTCGGCGCAACGAAGCATGTAAACGAATACACCCATCGCCATTCCATCCTTCGAGGCTTGCCTAAGCCGGCTCGCAGCTCAGAGCCTGTGAATGAATACTGACGTCATCCTGAGGAGCCGCGCGACTTCGCGTGGCGTCTCGAAGGATGGCTGCAACGATTGTGCTCGCGGCCATCCTTCGAGACGCATCGCCGTTGGCTATGCTCCTCAGCATGACGGAAACCGTATTTCAGTCAACTCTGGTCGAAGCGAAAGGCATTCGGCTATCCCTGCTTCGCCTTCCTCGCCACGACCTTCTCATACGCCGCCTGCAACCGTTCGCCGACACTCGGTCCCGCCTTGCGCTTCCGCCTGATACCGAGATGGGTCTCGCGCAACTCGTCCATGAACTCCGCCCACATCCTGGGGCCGCCTTCGCTGAGCAGTTTGGCGCGGATGCCGAGTTCTTCGGTCACGTCGAGATATTTGAATCCCCAGCCCGCCATCTGCGCCAGCACCGGCAGCAGTTCGATGCCTTGCTCCGACAGCGAGTAGATTCCCTTTTGCTTGTGGCTGGGGTCGTCGGCCCAGGTGACGATGCCCTGGTCGAGCAGCGTCTTCAGCCGGTCGGCGAGGATGTTGGAGGAAATGCCTTCCTCCGATTTGGTCAGCAGTTCGCGAAAATGCCGCCGGTTGCCGAACATCATGTCGCGGACGATCAACAGGCTCCATTTGTCGCCGACCACCTCGAGCGTGAGGTTGATCGGGCAGCCGGAGCGTTTTTGCTCGATCATGGGCGGTGTCCGGAAGGTGGCGCAAACGCCACGAAAAAACCGCTTGCATTATTGCACCGGTTGAACGAGACTACAACCAGTTGCAAAACGAGAGCAGTTTAGGAGAGCGATATGGCCAGGCTGATCATGTGGAACCTGATGACGCTGGACGGAATGGTCGAAGGGCCGAACCGCGATATCTCCTGGCATGAGGATGTCTGGGGCAAGGAACTCGAGCAGCTTTCGACCGAGCAGTTGAACGCCGCCGGCGGGCTGATGTTCGGCCGCATCACGTATGAATTGATGGCGAGCTACTGGCCGACCGCGTCAGGCGAGTCAGGCGAGATCGCCGGCTTCATGAACGCAGCGCCGAAATATGTCTTCTCGCGCACGCTGACGCGATCTGACTGGAACAACACGCAGATGTTCGGCGACGACGTGCCCGGCACGGTTGCCCGGCTGAAGCGCGAGAGCGCAAAAGACATCTTCCTGTTCGGCAGCGCCGATCTGGCGGCGAGCCTGATCCCGCACGGGCTGATCGATGAATTTCGCATCGCGGTCAGTCCGGTCATCCTCGGGGGCGGCACGCCGCTGTTCAAACCGGGCGAGCGCGTCAAGCTGAAGCTGATCGACTCGCGGGCGCATTCGACCGGCGTCGTCATCCTGCGCTACGAACCGGCGAAATGACGGAGGGCGCGATGTCCGATCGCACCAAGGCGGAGATCATCCGCGGCCTGTTTGCCGCCTACCTCGCCAATGACCGCCAAGCGGTCGAGGAGGCGCTGACTGCAGATTTTCGCTTCACCAGCCCGTATGACGACGCGATCGACAAGGCGACCTATTTCGATCGGTGCTGGCGCAACGCCGACTGGATCGAACGGCATGAGCTGGAAAAGATCCTCGTCGAGGGCGACGAGGCCTTTGTGACCTACAATTGCGTCGCCAAAAGCGGACAGAATTTTCGCAATACCGAATTCTTTCGGTTCGACGGCGACAGGATCAAGCGCATCGACGTCTATTTCGGCGCAACCTACGAAAACGGCGTCTTCGTCAAGCAACAGCCACCGACCTCATCCTGAAGGAGCCGCGCGCGCTTCGCGCGGCATCTCGAAGGATGGCGTCGGGCGATGTGCCAGATGGTTCTGCCGGCGATGCGAAGCATCGTCCGGAGACGCGTGCCCGGCAGCGCAAGAGGGCTGCCGAACGCGCTCCTCACCATGAGGGAGTTGGGAGTGTCCCAAACGTTCCATCATCTGCGGAGTTTTCCAAATGTCCCTGACACTGCATTTCCACCCGTTGGCATCGTACTGCCAGAAGGCGCTGATTGCGCTGTACGAGAACGCCACGCCGTTCACGCCGAAGCTGGTCGATCTCGGCAACGAGACCGAGCGCGCGGCGCTGCTGAAGCTGTGGCCGATCGGCAAGTTTCCGGTGCTGCGCGACGAGGCCAGGGATCAAACCATCCCGGAATCGAGCATCATCATCGAGTATCTCGACCGGCATTATTCCGGCGGCATCCGTTTCATCCCCGACGACGCCGACCGGGCGTGGCAGACGCGGCTGCGCGACCGCTTCTACGATCTCCATGTGCATGAACCGATGCAGAAGATCGTCCTCGACCGGTTGCGCCCGTCGGGAAAAAGCGATCCGCAAGGGCTGGAAGAAGCCAGGGCACGGTTGCTCGTCGCCTACGGCATGATCGACCGCGAGATGGCGGCGATGCAGTGGGCGATGGGCGACGCCTTCAGCCTTGCCGACTGCGCCGCGGCGCCTGCGTTGTTCTATGCCAACGAGGTCATGCCGTTCGGCACGCACAGCAACGTCGCGGCGTATTTCGAGCGGCTCAGGGCGCGTCCGTCCTACGCGCGGGTGCTGCGGGAAGCCGAACCCTATTTCGCGATGTTCCCGCGGTAGGGGCGGTCCGGCACGCCATTATCCCGGAAATAATTTCGTCCGACATGTCGGTGCCGCAAAATCCGGTTCGTCATAACAACAGAGCCGGAATTCGGGTGGCATGGCCTGCCGACCGGCCGGATAAACCGACGAACGGAGCGTGACGATGCGATGCATGGTGATTGTGAAGGCGAGCAGGGACACCGAGGCCGGCGTGATGCCGAGCACCGAATTGCTCATCGCGATGGGCAAGTTCAACGAAGAAATGGTGAAGGCCGGCGTCATGCTGGCGGGCGAGGGCCTGCATCCGACGTCGAAGGGCGCCCGCATCAGATATTCTGGCCAGGCACCGGATGTGCGCCACGGACCGTTTGCCGTGACCAACGACCTCGTCTGCGGCTTCTGGCTGATTCAGGTCAAGTCGCTGGACGAGGCGATCGACTGGATGAAGCGCGCCCCGTTCGACGCCGGCGCCGAAATCGAAGTCCGCCAGGTGTTCGATGCCGAGGATTTCGGCGAAGCCCTGACGCCCGAACTGCGCGAGCAGGAGACGCGCCTCCGCGCCCAGGTGGGAATAAAATAGCGTTCGTCATTCCGGGACACGCGTCTTCGCGTGGACCCGGAATCTCGAGATTCCGGGTTCAGCCTGCGGCTGCCCCGGAATGACGACGACAAGCAAGGACCTGACTATGCGATTCATGATGCTGATGATTCCCCTGGGCTACGAGGCCGCGCCGCCGGACGTGCAGCTCGACCCGGAGCGCGTGAAGTCCATGATGAAATTCAATCAGGACCTCAAGGACGCCGGCGTGCTGATCGCGCTCGACGGCCTGCACCCGCCCTCGATGGGCGCGCGGGTTTCCTTCAGGACCGGCAAACCGCTCGTGACCGACGGTCCGTTTGCCGAATCCAAGGAAGTGCTCGGCGGCTACTGGATGATCAATGTGGCTTCGCGCGAGGAGGCGATCGCCTGGGCGAAGAAATGCCCGGCCTCCGAGAACGAGATCATCGAAATCCGCCAGGTGCAGGAAATCTCCGATTTTCCGCCCGAGGTGCAGCAGGCCGCCGAAGGATTTGAGGATCTGTGGGGAAGCAAGAACTGATCGGACAGCTCAAGGAGAGATACGCGATGAGCGATACCTATCTTGCCGTCTTCGTCGGCGGCAAAGCCAGTGCGAAGATGGCCGCGTGGAACGCGCTGTCCGAGACGGAGCGCAAAACGAAAGAGACGGAGGGCATGGCCGCCTGGAAGGCGTGGGTGGAGAAGCACCAGGCCGCACTCGTCGAGATCGGCGGACCGCTCGGCAAGACCAAGCGGGTCGGCCCCGGCGGGATCGCCGACGTCAGCAACGAGATGGCCGCCTTTACCGTCGTTCGTGCCGAATCGCACGGCGCCGCGGCAAGGATGTTCGAGAACCATCCGCATTTTGCGATCTTTCCGGGCGAAGCGGTGGAAGTCATGCCCGTTCTGCCGATCCCGGGTGGTTAACTCTTCTCCCCTCCCCACCAAGCGCTTCGCGCGCGGAGGAGGGAGAAGTAGTGACCTTTACCGCCGGCTCATGTAAAAGCCTTTCACATGAACTGGCGCAAGGAACGCGGCCGCGCCGAGCGCGGCTATCATCACGGCAATCTGAAAGAGGCGCTGCTGCAGGCCGCGCTGGGGCTGATCGCTGAAAAAGGCCCCGGCGGGTTCACCTTTGCCGATGCCGCGCGGATGGCCGGCGTCAGCCCGGCGGCGCCCTACCGGCATTTTCGCGACCGCGACGAGCTGCTGTCGAGCATCGCCCAGCGCGGCTTCGAGCAGTTCGAGGCGCAACTGACGCAGGCCTGGGACGACGGCCGCCCCGACACCGTCAGCGCGTTCGAGCGGGTCGGCAAGGCCTATCTGGCCTTTGCCCGCCATGAGCCGGCGTATTATTCGGCGATGTTCGAATCCGGGCTTCCGGTCGACCTCAATCCCACGCTGCTGGCGGCCAGCGAGCGCGCTTTCGGCATCATCCGCGCTGCTGCCGAGCGGCTCGCGGCACTGGCGCCGCCCGGCGTGGCGCGGCCGCCGGCGATGATGATGGCGCTGCATATCTGGTCGATGTCGCACGGCGTGGCGTCGCTGTTCGGGCGCGGCGACGCGGCAAGGCGCAAGCTGCCGATGTCGCCGGAGGACCTCCTGGAAGCGCAGGTGCTGATCTATCTGCGCGGTCTCGGGTTTCCGACCGATCGCCGGCCGCCCGCGAAGGACCCGGCGACGCCGCCCCCGGTGCCGTCGGCGGGCGCGGCATCTGGTGCTCCTTCAGGTCCCTGGGGCGCTCCCAAAAAATAAATTGAACGGCGCCGCCAGCGCCCGCCTTGACAAAAACCCGGGATCGTTTATCTATGTAAATGTTATTTACATTCACAACGGCGTGATGCCGTGACGGAGAGGGAAATGGCCTACACCGCAGATGTCAATCGTTGGCGCGGCCCCCGAGAAGAGGTCCGCCGCCCGCACATGCTTGATTCGCCGTGGCACCCCGGCTGGATCGCCGTGACCGTGCTCGGTTTCATCATCTGGTGGCCGATCGGCCTCGCCCTTCTCTTTTTCACACTCGGGAGCAGAAAAATGGGTTGCTGGAACAGTCAGGATCGCTTTTCGAACAAGATGGAGCGGATGCAGTACAAGATGGACCGGATGCGCGGCCGGATGGAGCGCGGCGGTTTCGGCTTCGGCTTCGGCGGCCCGCCCTCCAGCGGCAACCGCGCCTTCGACGAATACCGCGTCGAGACGTTGAAGCGGCTCGAGGAAGAGCAGGTCGAGTTCAAGGATTTCCTCAACCGCCTGCGCCACGCCAAGGACAAGGAAGAGTTCGACCAGTTCATGGCGCAGCACAAGCAGCGCCCGACCCCGCCGAACGACCAGCCGCAGGGCTGAGCCGACAAGGCTTCCGGCAAAGTAATCTCTGAGCCGACATTGCCGCCCGTCTGCGAAAGCAGACGGGCGGTTTTGTTTGCTCACAATGTCATTCCAGGAAGCGCGAACGTTGCTCTCATCACGTCATTGCTGCGCGAGGGACGCTCTTGTCCACCGAAGCCCGCTTTCGGGCGAAGGCGGATGCGACGAAGCAATCTATTCGGTCGCGCGATGAAATATGGATCGCTTCGTTTCACTCGCGATGACGTTGAGGGAGCGTGCCAGCATTCACCGGGCGCCGGCGCGAACTGTCGCGAAAAGGTATTGTCGTAGAGGTCACGCCGATCCGGACGTGGCAGAAAAGTCCAGCGAATCCAGCCGGTTCCTTTCTGTACATGGGGTTGTTTTTGACGTTTCTTGTCGGCCGCGGCAACAAACCCTGATCCCTGCGGCGGCTGCCGCATTTCCCGCCTTCAAATTCCCCTTTGGTAACCGTCCGTTAACCATGATTAGCGTCTGGTTAGGGGCGGAAAGACGCGCGGATAGCCCTCGTTTTGACACGTTGGCAGGGGATGCAGGATCCGGCTTTGGACGGGCCACCCATGCGACACAGAACAGGCACTCGCGCAGGCTAACCGCCGCGGCTGGCGCGCGGCTGTGGAACCGGAGGCTAATAGCCCCGGGGGATTTGGGACATCTGCGTTGAGAGGATACCGGACATGAATCCCGCTGACGTGGCTCAGTCAGCCCTGCCGCTGGCATCCGTCGACGTCTCGTTGACCACCCTGTTCCTGCAGGCCCACTGGGTCGTGAAAGCGGTCATGGTGGGACTGATCGGCTGTTCGGTCTGGGTCTGGGCAATCGCGATCGACAAGATATTTCTCTATTCGCGCACCAAGCGCGCGATGGACCGCTTCGAGCAGGCGTTCTGGTCCGGGCAATCGATCGAGGAACTCTACCGCGCGCTGTCGGCCAAGCCGACGCAGTCGATGGCGGCGTGTTTCGTCGCGGCGATGCGCGAATGGAAGCGGTCGTTCGAAAGCCAGTCGCGGTCCTTTGCCGGCCTGCAGATGCGGATCGAAAAGGTCATGAACGTCTCGATCGCCCGCGAGGTCGAGCGGCTGGAACGGCGCCTCCTGGTGCTGGCGACGGTCGGCTCGGCGGGGCCCTTCGTCGGCTTGTTCGGCACGGTCTGGGGCATCATGTCGAGCTTCCAGTCGATCGCCGCCTCCAAGAACACTTCGCTGGCGGTGGTGGCCCCGGGCATCGCGGAAGCGCTGTTTGCCACCGCGATCGGCCTTATCGCTGCCATTCCGGCGACTATCTTCTACAATAAATTCACGTCCGAGGTGAACCGGCAGGCCCAGCGGCTGGAAGGTTTCGCCGACGAATTTTCAGCGATCCTGTCGCGCCAGATCGACGAGCGCGCGTGAGGACAAGGGTCTTGAGGGCCGGCAGATATTGTGAGCGCATCGTGAGCAGCAGATCATGGCGATGAACATGGCAGGCGCCTCTGGCGGCGGCGGACGTCGCGGCAGGCGTCGCGCGGCCATGATGGCCGAGATCAACGTCACCCCGATGGTCGACGTCATGCTGGTGCTGCTCATCATCTTCATGGTGGCGGCGCCGCTGATGACGTCGACGATCGATATCGACCTGCCGGTGGCGAGCGGCGGCAAGTCGCTGGCCTCCAACGCGCCGCCGCTGACCTTGTCCGTCAAGCGCACCGGCGGCAGCTGCAATTCCAATATCGAACTGTATCTCGGGGACACCCTGATTTCGCCCGCCGAACTGCAGCCGAAGATCAAGGCCATCCGGGAAACCCGGTCGGACGCCGACAGCGTGGTCTATCTCAGGGGCGACAAGGATGTCTGCTATACCGACATGATGAAATTGCTGGGCCATATTCGCACCGCGGGCTTCAAGGCGAATATCGTCATCGTTCCCGAAGGGGGCTGAGCCGACGTGAAGGTCAAGGTCGACAAAACGCTGATCGCCTCGGTTGCCCTGCACGTTCTCGTGCTGGGCTGGGGACTGGTGTCGTTTTCGTCCAAGGCCTTCGACCTGATGCCGGAAGAGTCGGTGCCGGTCGACGTCATTTCCGCCGATCATCTCGCCAGGGTCATGGCCGGCATGAAAACCGGCCAGAAGGCGCCCACGCCACTGGTGGAGAAGGTCGCCGAGGCCAAGCCCGTGGAAGACGCCGTCGGCAAGATCACCGAGAAGGCGCCGGTGGTGACCGAAACCGCGCCGCCGCCGGCGCCGAAGGTCGAGGAAAAGCCGGTCGAGAAAAAACCCGACCCGCCCAAGGTCGCCGAGGCCAAGCCCAAAGAAGAACCCAAAGAGGAACCAAAAAAGGAAGAGAAGCCGGACCCCAAGGTTGATCCGATCGCCGAAGCCATCAAGAAGGAAGAGAAAAAGAAGCCGCCGAAGCCGGTGCCGGCCGCCAAGCCGCCCGAGCCGGCCAAGCCCAGAATCGTCGAGCGGCACTTCGACCAGTCGAAGATCGCAGCCCTGCTCGACAAGCGCGATCCGTCCCGGCAGGCGGTGACCGGCGACACGCTGAATTCCAATGCTGCGCTCGGCCTCGCCAAGGGCAAGGCTGCGGACAATTCCGCGACCTGGGGCGCGCTGTTCCAGGCCCAGGTGGAGCGGTGCTGGAAGAAGCCCTATGGCGGCATCGAGGCCCAGAAGTCGGAGGCCGCTTTCGCCATCAAGCTGAAGCGCGACGGCACGCTGGAAAGCATGCCGGTTCCCGAGGGCACGCCGGCCACGCCCTATCTCCGGGTCTATCAGGAGAGCGCGCTGCGCGCGATCATCGAGTGCCAGCCGTATAAACTGCCCGCGGCGTATTTCGATGAATGGAAATATTTTGCGCCTGTTTTCACCGAGCGAAAGACTTGAACGCGCTCGCCCCGTGGCGAGCGCCAATATGGAATGAAGTCCGCAACAATGACCGACAGCAATGAATTGCCCGAGATGCCGTTTCGCCTGAGCCGCCGTCGGATGATTTCCGGAATGGCCGCGCTCGGCATGGTGACGGGCTCCGCCCGCCATGCCCTGGCCCAGGCGCCGAAGCGCGTGATCATTCCGGAAGGCGACTTTGCGCCTTTGCCGATCGCGATCCCGAATTTCGTGGCGGGAACGCCCGGGGATAACGAGGTTGGCGTCGGCGTGACCCAGGTCATCACCAACAACCTCAAGCGCAGCGGCCTGTTCGCGCCGATCGATCAGGCCGCCTATATCGAGAAGGTCATCAATATCGACGCGGCGCCGCAGTTCCAGAACTGGAAGACCATCAACGCCCAGGCGCTGGTGACCGGACGCATGACCCGGCAGGGCGATGGGCGGCTGAAGGCCGAATTCCGTCTCTGGGACGTCAACACCGCCCAGCAGCTGGCCGGCCAACAGTATTTCACTTCGCCGGAATACTGGCGGCGGATCGCGCACATCATCTCCGACCAGATCTACGAACGCCTGACCGGCGAGAAGGGCTATTTCGACAGCCGCGTGGTGTTCGTCGACGAGACCGGGCCCAAGGAGCGGCGCGTCAAGCGGCTGGCGATCATGGATCAGGACGGCGCCAATGTCCGCTACCTGACGCGCGGCGCCGATCTGGTGCTGACGCCGCGGTTCTCGCCGTCGAGCCAGGAAATCACCTATATGGAATTCGGCCAGGGCGACCCGCGCGTCTATCTGTTCAACTTCGATCCCGGGCAGCGCGAGATCGTCGGCAATTTTCCGGGCATGTCGTTGTCGCCGCGCTTCTCGCCGGACGGCCTGCGCGTGATCATGATCCTGCAGCAGGGCGGCAACTCGAACCTG
>JAUXWH010000170.1 GCA_030681365.1 Bradyrhizobium sp. | reverse complement strand
TCCTCGGCCCAGACGTCGCGCATCTGCACCATGTTGCCGAAGCGCAGGCCGCGCGAATTCTCGGTCGGCTCCTTGTTGGTCAGTTCCTTGAGCGGCGTCTGCAGGATTGGATTTTTCTCGTAGAAGCCGTCGGCCTTGGTCTTTTCGTAGGCCGCCTTGGTGATCGGCAGGTAGCCGGATTCCTGGTGCAGCTTGGCTTGGCGGTTGGTGTCCGAAAGGAACGCGAAGAACTTTGCGACGCCCTTGTATTCCTCGGGCTTCTTGCCGCCCATCACCCACAGCGACGCGCCGCCGATGATCGAGTTCTGCGGAGCTCCGGCGACATCGGGATAATACGGCATCGGCGCCGACGTGAAATCGAATTTGGCGGTGCCCTTGGCGGTGCCGTAATAACCCGAAGAAGTCAGGAAGATCGCGCATTCGCCGGAACCGAAGCGGGCCTCACCCGCGTTGGCGCGGCCGGCATAGTCGTAGGTCTTGTCTTTCTGCAGGTCGATCAGGTTCTGCAGGTGCTTGACGTGCAGCGGCGAGTTGAACTTCAGCACGGTGTCGAAACCGTCGAGCCCGTTGGCCTTGGTGCCGATCGGCACGTTGTGCCAGGCGGAGAACTGCTCGATATGGACCCATGACGCCCAGGCATTGGAAAAGCCGCAGGTGTCGTGACCGGCCGCTTTCAGCTTCTTGGCGGCAGCGAACACTTCCGGCCAGGTTTTCGGGATCTCGGCGACGCCGGCCTTCTTCAGCTCATCCTTGTTGATCCACATCACCGTCGACGACGAGTTGAAGGGAAACGACAGCATGTCGCCCTTGGAGGTCGAATAGTAGCCGGTGATGGTCGGCAGATAGGCCTTGGGGTCGAACGGTTCGCCGGCGTCCTTCATCAACTGGTAGACCGGCTTGATGGCGCCGGTGGCGCTCATCATGGTCGCGGTGCCGACTTCGAACACCTGCATGATGTGCGGTGCGTTGCCGGCGCGGAACGCGGCGATGCCGGCGTTCATGGTGTCGGCATAGCCGCCCTTGAAGGACGGCATCACCTTGTAGTCCGACTGGCTGGCGTTGAAGTCCGCGGCGAGCTTGTTGACGACGTCGTTGTTGGCGCCGGTCATGGCGTGCCACCACTGCAACTCGGTCGCGGCGTAAGCGGGCGTTGCGAGCGCCAGCACTGTCGCCAGCGTGGAGGCAAGGCCTAGGGGTCGTAGCATCATAAGAATCCTCCCGGTTGGATCATCATCTTCGTTTCGCGCGTTAGCAGCGCTGGATGACGTGCAAATGACCGTATATGCGAAAGCACGCTATCGGGGAAGCGGCGGCGAAGGGAAGCCGGAAAATAGGCGGAGATGCATCGTGTCCCGGACGCGGTGCAGCGCTCTCGCGCTGCTCCGCAGAGCCGGGACCCATGGTGTTGTTATGGGCCCCGGATCAGCAGCGCACCACGCCGCTTTTGCGGCGCGGTGTTCTGCATCCGGGGGCTCGAGGCCTCTAGCGCTTCCGTTCGCTGCCGCAGACCGCGCCCCTGGCGACCAGGGCATCGATCTCATCGGTCGAATAACCGAACTCGCCCAGCACCTCGGCGGTGTGCTGGCTGAATTTCGGCGGCGTGCGGCGCAGGCTCGGCTTGCTGCGCGAAAGGCGGATCGGCGAGGCGACCCCCTTGTACCAGTCCTTCTCGATGACATCGCCGCGGTGCAGGGTATGAGCGCTGGTGAGCGCCTGGTCGATCGACTGTACCGGACCCGCGGGCAGGCCGGCGGCGAGCAGGCGATCGCACAGCGGCCCGGCGTCGTGCTGGCTGAACACAGCGGCGAGTTCGGCGCGCAGCGCGTCGCGGTTGGCGATGCGGTCCTTGTTGCGGGCAAAGCGCGGATCGGTGCCGAGTTCCGGCTTGCCGATCTCCCTGGCAAGCTTGCGGAAGGTGCCGTCATTGCCGACGCCGATGAAGATGTTGTCGGTCCGGGTCGGGAAGATCGCGTAGGGCACCAGGTTGGGATGCTCGTTGCCGGTGAGAGCAGGCGGCTTGCCGTGCATGAAATAGTTCGCCGCGTGCGGATGCATGATGGCGAGGCCGGTTTCGTACAACGTGGTCTCGAGGAACTGTCCGACCCCGGATTTTTGCCGTTCCGAAAGCGCCATCAGGATGCCGATCGCGGCATAAAGCCCGGTGGTGATGTCGACCAGGGGAACGCCGATCCGCATCGGCCCGCTTTGGGGCGAGCCGGTCGCGGCGATCATGCCGGTCATGGCCTGGATGATGGCGTCATAGCCGGGATTGCCGCCGCGCGGGCCGTCGGCGCCGAAGCCGGAAATCCGGCAGTGCACCAGCCTGGGGAATTTACCGCGCAGGACCTCGTTGCCGATGCCCCATTTGTCGAGCGTGCCCGGCTTGAAATTC
This sequence comes from Bradyrhizobium sp., assembly GCA_030681365.1. Classification (GTDB taxonomy): domain Bacteria; phylum Pseudomonadota; class Alphaproteobacteria; order Rhizobiales; family Xanthobacteraceae; genus Bradyrhizobium. The sequence goes on along the minus strand of JAUXWH010000170.1, from coordinate 2,296 downwards.
TCGATCAGGACGTCGGCGCTCTCCAGCATCTTCAGCAGCACCGCGCGGCCGCCCTCGGAAGCGAGGTCCAGCCCGATCGAGCGCTTGTTGCGGTTGATGCCGACGAAATAGGCGGCGTCCTCGTCGTGGAACGGAGGGCCCCAGTCGCGCACCTCGTCGCCGGCGGGCGGTTCGACCTTGATCACATCGGCGCCGTGATCGGCGAGGATCTGGGTGCAATAGGGTCCGCCGAGCACGCGGGTCAAATCGATCACGCGGAGTCCGGCCATCGCGCCGGGAGCAGTTTCAGTCGTCATAGGGGCTTCTTGGCCGTTTCTTTGCGAGGTTTTAAGGGAACGTCGCGGCCATTAAGCATCCGGAAGGCTGCTGCGCAAATGCGCAAGCGAATGCCTTCCCGCACCGGGGGCATGTCGAACGCCGGGCGCGACGAACGGCCCGCCGATCGATGTCGGCGGGCCATCCGGCAGAACTTACGCGACCTTCAGGCGCACATCCACATTGCCGCGGGTGGCGTTGGAATAGGGGCACACCTGGTGCGCCTTCTCGACCAAAGCCTCAGCCTCCGCGCGCGGAACGCCGGGCAGTGAGACCTCGAGGTCGATGTCGAGGCCGAATCCGCCGGCCGCGCGCGGTCCGATGCCGACGGTCGAGGTCACCGACGCATCGGCGGGCACCTTCGGGCCGCCCTGCGAAGCCACGAACTTCATCGCGCCGATGAAGCAGGCGGCATAGCCGGCGGCGAACAGCTGCTCGGGATTGTTGCCGGCGCCGCCGCCGCCACCCAGTTCCTTCGGCGTGGCAAGCTTGACGTCGAACGAGCCATCCAGCGTGGCGGCGGTGCCGTCACGGCCGCCGGTGGCCTTGGCGCTGGTCTTGTAAAGGACATTCACGGACATGGAGTTTCTCCTTGCGGGGCTTCGATGCCAAGTAGATTGTGCACAATTGAATTATGCGCAATACAAATAATCGTGAGCGCGCAATCCAATTGGCTGCAATTGATCGCGGGCCGGTCCGGGCCCACATTGCAACGGGGCGGTACGTGCCGCGACGATGAGGACGAAATGGCCAGGAAACCCGCGGCGGACTTGCCGCTGCTGCTCGGCAATCAGCTCTGTTTCGCGGTTTATTCCACCGCGCACGCCTTCAACCGGGCCTACAAGCCGCTGCTCGACCGGCTCGGGCTGACCTATCCGCAATACTTGGTCATGCTGGTGCTGTGGGAGCGCGATGGCGTGCCGGTCAGGGACATCGGCGAACGTCTGTTGCTGGATTCCGGCACGCTGACCCCGCTGCTGAAACGGCTGGAGGCGGCCGAGCTGGTCAAGCGCACCCGCAGCACCGAAGACGAGCGCCAGGTGCTGATCGCACTGACGCCCCGCGGCCAGGCCCTCAAGGAAAAAGCCAGGGCGGTGCCGGAGGGCATCCTCGCTGCGTCGAACTGCTCGGTCGCCGAGCTATCGGCGATGAAGAATGAGCTGGTGGCGCTGCGCGACCGGCTGAATGTGGCGTTGGGGGAGTAGGAGAAATTCTCGCCGATGCGCAATCCCAAAGCAGGCGTAACCTGCGAACCGGGTCGCCTTCGCCCTCCGGGCTACGGTGTGGCAGCCTTCGCTTCGATAGGGCTTGCCCAGCCGAAGCAGGTGCAGCCTGCGAAGGCTGGTGGAGCCAGGCGGGATCGAACCGCCGACCTCTTGCATGCCATGCAAGCGCTCTCCCAGCTGAGCTATGGCCCCTTAGATGTCCCGCGCGCCTTGGGCGACTCGCGGGGAAAAACCCTGAACACAGTTCAGGGCCGATCTCAAGTCTCTTCGTCGTTGCCGACGTCGCCGATGATGTCGGTGACGTCCTCGTCGCCTTCTTCGTCGTCGGCGATGAAGGTGGAATCGTCATCGTCGTCGTCTTCGATGGTCTCGTCGACCTCGATGTCGTCCTCGGACTCCGGAACCACGGCCTTGACCTTGCCGGTATTCTCCTCGGCATCGGCTTCCTCGAGCGGCACCAATTCCTCGGCCTCGGCGGGCTCCACGGCTTCTGCGGCAGAGGCGGCGGACGCGGCAGCCGCAGCGCGCGCGGCGGCGTCGGCACGGGTCCGGGGCGGCGGAATCGGCGCAATCGGCACCACCTCGCCGGTGTAGGGTGAGATCACCGGGTTCTTGTTGAGGTCGTAAAATTTTTTACCCGTCGTCGGGCAAATGCGTTTGGTTCCGAGATCGGATTTGGCCACGTGGGGAGTCCTGGGAATTTGTCGAAAAACGGTGCTTCACTTGGCTAGTTGACGCGGCCCTGTCAATAGCGC
>JAUXWH010000167.1 GCA_030681365.1 Bradyrhizobium sp. | reverse complement strand
GAAGCCCGGCGCCACCACCGGCGACATCGGCCATGCCATCCAGAGTTTCGTCGAGCCGCAGGGCATGAGCGTGGTGCGCGACTTCTGCGGCCATGGCCTCGGCCGCATGTTCCACGACGAGCCCAACATCATCCATGTCGGCCGGCCCGGCGAAGGCGTGACGCTGAAGCCCGGCATGTTCTTCACCATCGAGCCGATGATCAATCTCGGCAAGCCGCATGTGAAGATCCTGTCCGACGGCTGGACCGCCGTGACCCGCGACCGCTCGCTGTCGGCGCAGTTCGAGCACTCGGTCGGCGTCACCGCCGATGGCGTCGAGATCTTCACGCTGTCGCAGCGCCATGGCGAGAAGCCGCCGGCCGCGGCGTAAGCGAGATAGAAACCTCTTACCTTCTGTATTGCAGCCCATCCTTCGAGACGCGGCGAAGACGCCGCTCCTCAGGATGAGGTGTGACTTGTTTAAACACAACAACCTCATGCTGAGGAGCGAGCAGCGCGAGCGTCTCGAAGCATGGGCTGCAAGCGACTTAACCGACCTCATATTACCCGGTATTTGGTGCGCGCTTGGACCATCTGGTTACACAATTTTCGGCCGGTCGACGGCTCGCGCCGAAAAACAATTTCAACGAGCATCTTATAACAATACTCTTGCAACGAGCCGCTATTCTGGTCAGGATGGCTGGGCCTTGAAGAGGAGGTGACGATGCGCTCGAAACTGCTTCTTTCTGCTGTCTTGCTCGCCGCGTACGGAACCCTTCCAGCGCCCGCCATCGCGCAAGGCCCTCCCGAGATCGCCAATCCCTCCGTGCTGCAGCCGCGTGCGCCGGCAGCACGATTGCAAACGATGATGAACATGGCGCCCAGGGCCGCCGCCCCTGCGCACGAGGCGCGCGACATCGTCTACGACCTGATCGTCAAATACACGGAGTCGCAGCTGTGGAATCCGACCACGAACCGGCAGGACAAGGTCAAGCTGCGCAGCTATCAAGGCAGGGGCGTCAACCCGGACGCACCCTTCGTCGGCCCTCAGATCGAGGTCTATCCCGGGCAGACCGTGCGCATGACCCTGCACAACGAGCTGCCGGCCGATTCGACCTGCGGCGTCCGGAGCGGCAGCGCCAACATTCCGCATTGCTTCAATGGCACCAACCTGCACACCCACGGCCTCTGGATCAATCCGAGCGGCAACAGCGACAATGTGCTGATATCGGTCAATCCGGGCGTGCAATTCCAGTATGAGTACAACATCCCGCCGGATCATCCCGCCGGAACCTTCTGGTATCACTCGCACCGGCACGGCTCGACCGCGCTGCAGGTATCCAGCGGCATGGCCGGCGCCATGGTGGTGCGCGGCACGCGTCCGCCGACACCGTCGGCGAATGGCGATATCGACACCTTGCTGCGGCCGATCAGCGGCCAGCCCTTTACCGAACGCGTGCTGGTATTCCAGCAGATTCAATATGCCTGCCGCAACGCGGATGGCAGCATCAAGCGCAACCCGGACAATACCTACAAGTGCGATGCGGGCGACACAGGCGGCGTCGAGGATTACGATCAGTTCGGCCCGGGCACATGGCCCACCTCGGGGCGATTCACCAGCATAAACGGCGCCGTGCTCGGACGCCTGCAGGGAGCCGAAGCCGGCAAGGTCGAGCGCTGGCGCATGGTCCACGCCGGCGTTCGCGACAGCATCGCGCTGCAATTCCGCAAGCGTACGCCGGCAGCACCAGAACCCGCCGGACTGCGCGCCGCCGCGGCACAGGCCTTTGTCGATACGAATTGCACGGGCGCGCCGGTGCCATATCATCTCGTCGCCGCCGACGGCCTGACCATGGCGGCGGCCACACCGACGCAGGTCGCGGTTCTGCAGCCCGGCTATCGCTGGGATGCGCTGGTCGTGTTTCCCGAGCCCGGCGACTACTGCGTCCTCGACAACGCCACGACGGGAGGCGGCAACGTCAACCAGAACCTGCGGCCGACGCAGCTGCTCGGCACCGTTCGCGTCGGCGGCACCGCGGTGACCGGCGACCCGTCGGATTATCTCAAGACCCGGCTTCTGGCCGCCGCCGAGGCGAACATGCCGCCGGATGTCCGCGCCAAGGTGACGTCGGAAATCAACGACGGCATGAAGCTTACGAGCTTCATCCCGCACCCTGATATCAATGAGTTCACGGGAACGCAGACCCTCACCTTCAACATCGACGTCTCGCAGATCAACGAAGTGTTCTTCGAAATCGACGGCCAGCCCTACGACGGCAACCGGATCGACCGCACCCTGAAGCTGGGCGGCGTCGATGAGTGGACGCTGAAATCGAATCTCGCCAGCCACCCGTTCCACATCCACGTCAACCCGTTCCAGGTCGTCAAGATCATTGCCCCTGACGGCGTTACCGATGTCAGCGCGCCGGGGGCGGTGGACAACTTCCAGAGAAGCGGCGGCAACCCGGTGATCGATCCGCAATATCCCGGCCTCAAGGGCGTGTGGAAGGACACCCTGCTCGTGAAGAACTTCGCGCAGGGGCCGGCCGGCCAATACACCGTCACCATACGCACGCGGTACGAGCGTTACATCGGCGACTTCGTGCTCCACTGCCACATTCTCGATCACGAAGATCAGGGCATGATGCAGAACATCCGGATTGCCGTTCCCGACGGACGCGGCGGGATCGCCGCTTCGCACCATTGATACAGGATGCATCCAATGGCTGGCCCGTCCCCATTCCCGCGAACCCAAAGGATCGGCATCTTCGTCTACGATCGATTCGAGCCGATCGACGTCTGGGGCTTCCTCGAGGCCTTCTCGATCGCGCGTTTTCTCGGAACCGGCTACGCGTCACCGCCGCCCTATCCGTTCGAGATCGTGCTGATCGGCAGGACCATGGCGAATGTCAAAAGCATCAACGGCCCCTCGGTCGCGCCGGACTGGGACTTCGACCGGGCGCAGCAGGAGCCGCTAGATCTGCTGATGGTGCCCGGCGGTGGCGGCACCTGGCCGCTGCTTGACGACAGGGCGGATCCGAACGGGGTCGCGGCCCTGCTCGAATGGATGCGCGTGATGGACGGCAAGGTGCGCATCATGGCCTCGGTCTGCACCGGCGCCGCGGTTCTGGCGAAATGCGGATTTCTCGACGGGCTTCCGGCCGCCACCAATCATGGCGCATTCCGCTGGGTGGCGGGCCACGGGCCGCGGACGCTCTGGGACAACGTATCGCGCTGGGTCGATGCGGGAAAATACGTGACCTCCGCGGGCGTCTCGGCCGGGACCGATCTCGGCTTTTATCTCGTTTCAAGAATGGCCGGGCGGGCGGTTGCGGAAAATGCGGCGAGCGCCGCCGAATATGACTGGCATCGCGATCCCAAGACGCCGATTTTCTACCCGCAACAGGCGGCTGTGTAGGCGCAGCCGGGTACGGTCCGGCAATTCGCGGTTGCAAAAATCGGGTGGCAAGGCATGTTTGCCGCGATGGCCACAAAACCCAGCGATACGCCGCGCCGTTCCGAGCCCGCTGAAACGCCGCATTATCACGGCCATCGCGAGCGGCTGCGCGAGCGTTTTCAGAATGGCGGACCAGAGGCGCTGAGCGACTATGAGCTGCTCGAAATGACGCTGTTCCGAACCATCCCGCGGGCCGACACCAAGCCGATTGCCAAGGACCTTCTGAAAAAATTCGGCTCGTTCGCCGAGGTGCTTCATGCGCCGGAAGCGCGGCTGCGGGAAGTCAAAGGCATTGGCGACGCCTCCATCACCCAGCTCAAGCTGATGGCCGCGGCGGCAAGCCGGGTTGCAAAAGGCGAGATCAAGCGCAGCATCGCGCTGTCGTCCTGGAACGACGTGATCGGCTATTGCCGCATCGGCATGGCTTTCGCCGACAAGGAGCAGTTTCGCATCCTGTTCCTCGACAAGCGCAACCAGCTGATCTCCGACGAGGTGCAGCAGACCGGCACCGTCGACCACACCCCGGTCTACCCGCGCGAAGTGATCAAGCGCGCGCTGGAGCTGTCGGCCACCGCGCTGATCCTGGTGCACAACCACCCCTCCGGCGACCCGACGCCGTCGCAGGCCGACATCCAGATGACCAGGGCGATCGTCGACATCGCCAGCCCGCTCGGGATCTCGGTGCACGACCACATCATCGTCGGCAAGAACGGGCATGCCAGCCTGAAGGGAATGCGGCTGATTTAGCGAATCCACCCTGACGGAAACTACTCGTCTGGAACCCAATAATCGAAATAGAGATCCTGACCTTCAGAGCCCTGCGAGCGAGCGACAAACGCGTTCCACTCCGCAGCAGGGCCCTTGCTCCTTTGCATCTGCGCGAAATCAATGTTGGACTGGAATACCCGGCCTTTGGCCTTGTCCACCAATGCTGTGCGGATCGCCTTGAGTGGATGCGGCCACCGCTTCACCTTCTCCGCCCAGAGCGCGTTGGAGGGGATGACAGCCACGAACTCGCGCTCGGAGGCGCCTTGTCCCAGCCAGTCGAGATTGGGATAAGGACTCTCCGCCTCGCCCTTGAGCGTTGCGTTGTGGCTGCCGTGGTGTCCCACCTTGTAGAATACGGTTCGTGCCAGCAATTCCTTCACCGATAGCTGGGTGCCGTTCTCGCGAACCAGAGCCTTGTCCGCCCAGGTAATCCAGTTGCCGTATTGGGCGTCGCCAGCAAACAGCAGCACCTTGCCGGAAGCTTCGAGTTCCAGCGCCAGCACCAGGCTCGAATTATTGATATGCACGTTGATCTTGCGGGCGAACCAGGCCAGCGCGAACAGCCAGTCGTTCTCGATCTGCCGCCAGTTGCCGTCCTTGTCTCCCGCGGCCGCAAAATGTTTGAAGAACGCCTTCTCATCGCGCGTCCCGGACTCCGGGCGACGCTCGAACTCCCTGGCAAACGGCCGATAGGGATCGGTGTCCAGCGCGGCGCCTTCGCCAGCCGCACCGAGAATGCCTTCGAGAGCACCCGCAAATCCGAAGTCGAGGGCAAATCGGTCCTCGGCGGTCTTCTCGTAGAGTCGGTCGGAGAGCGCCGCCTTCGGCTCCTCTTCGTCAAGTCTCTCGATCTCGCGCGGCGGCCCCAATGCAAAGACACGGACGCCTGGGACTCCGGGCACCGGCCGCGCTTTCTCGTGCGGCTTGAAATAGGTGCGTTGGGTATTGTTCGCGACCTTGCCGAACACATAATCCATTGCCACGGCGGTCTTGCTGTTCATCGTCGCGGCGCTTTCCACGAGCGGCTTGTAATCTTTCGCAGCCGCGAAGCCCATCGGCGGCACAACGCCCTCGAAGCCAAGCAGATCGTCGAGTTCGGAAATCAACTCGGGCATGCCGAGACCCTTGCGGGCGCGCAACCGGTTGACGGCAGCACTGAGCCGGTTCACCGCCTTCTGGTGTGCAGTCCGGATTTTTTTCGCATAGGCATCCGCCCGGTTGGCTGTCCAGCCGAGCCACAGCTGATCCACCTCGATGTCGTCCCACAGTTGCTTGCCGTCGAGCTTAGCGCTGAACATGTTCACATGATCCATGTGCTCATGCGTGATCATCAGAACATCCAGCCGACCATCCGTCGCCTCGACGATATCGGCGATCACATCCTCGACCGCCACCTTGATTTCCGAATTGGTCCACAGGCCACAATCGATCAGCAGGTAAAACGGTTCGCCGTCCTGCTTGCGCATCGTCAGCAGGAAACAGTCTCCATGCCCCTGCCGATACATCCGGATTTTTACGCCGCTGCCGGGAGCTTCGATCCTGCCCATGGCGTTCCCCTCAATGCCTGTGCACGGCAGCGAACTGGTTCATCAGCTTGTGCGGCGCGATCGGACCGGAGAACGCATCGAGCTCGTCGATCGTACTGCCGAGCAGGAACGCCCTGACCTTCGCCATCTCGGCGTCATCGCAAATGTCCCCGGGAGTCCTCGCGATCCAGCGCACCAGCCGGGCCTTCTGGTTGACCATCAGCGTGCAGCCGCGTCGGAACCAGAAATCGCATTCGTCCTTGCGTCGGCCCTTGATCCTTGCGCCCTCGTCCGCCTTTTTCTGGTCCTCCAGATCGTAGAAGCCGCGCCGACGCTGCGTGATCTCGATTACCAGGTCCGGAACCAGATTGGTTTTACTGCCTCGGCGCAACGCGGTGCGAACCGAATGTACCTCGAACGCCGGCTCGCCGCTGCCCTTTGAACGCGTGACACTCGCCGGCGCTTTCGGATTCACGACAATGCCGAGGTGTCCGAGCAAGGCCTTCTCGCTTCGCAGCCACGTGTGAATGAGTTCCGCATTCGGCCCAATGGCCCCGAAGGCTTCCCGCCGGTCGGTCTCGTTGTCCCATTCCAGGGACACCTTGCCCAGCGTGTCGGCGCCGCCCTCCGCTGAGATCGACCTCGACAGCAATAAGCCCTCGAGCGAAAGGTTGCGCAGATCCCTCGGCCTGACGCCGTATTGCGAAAAAGCCTGCAGAACCGCCGTGCGGTAGTTGTGCTCATCTTCGGGATAGAGATCGTAGTCCGAGGTGATGAGCGCGCGGAGATAGTCGCCGAACGTCACGTCCACCGGCGGACAATAATCAAGCGCCCGGATGCACATTTCGAGAATGTGTCTCGCGGACTTCGCCGCTTCGTCGGCCAGGCGATAGACCAGATCGGGGTGCAACTCCCCGGCCGGCAGCACACCGGTTCCCTGAGAGGCGATGCGCAACAGGTCGACGACGCGCGACTTGTACATCTTGAGGAAGGCTTCGAAGACCGCCGCCACCAGCACCGCGCCGCGGTCGTGCGGCTCGCTGACGGATTCGAGGTAGGAGGAATTCGGCCGGAAGCGGTGCCACTGGCCTGCCTTGTCCGTGTACCCAAGGGCATCGCGCAGGGCTCTCCCTCGCTTGGTGGCGCGCCCGAATTGTTGCGCAAGTTGCCCCAGCATGTTCTGCCGCTCGAGGTCACCACGGGTCTTGGCGATCTGGTCGCGCAGCACCTGGGGATTGGCGAAATGCTGGAACAGGGCGACGATGTCGGAAAAGCCCTCGTGAAAGGCCAGCACATCGACGTTGGTGGGCTCGGAGAAGCGCTCATGCAACCCGTCGAGGAGGGCATGCGTCACTTCATGGGCAATCACATCATGCGACAGGCAGGTGAATACCGTGGTGCCCGCGGCGACCTCCACCGAGCCCTCGGGTGCCGGAAAATAGCCGAACAGAATGCAAATCTTGGCGGGGTTGTAGTAGGCGTTGGCTTCGCGAAGTGCATGGGGGTAGATCCGGAGCCGGTCGACAAAGACCTTCTCGCCCCCTTGCCAGCGTGACGCCCACAGCGCCACGCGGCCGAGCGCCCGCTCGAAATGGTCGATGGTCTTCATCGCAACCGCATATACCATCTGCTGGTGGAATTGCGGGTTGAGTTCCGACGGGGTCAAACCGCTGTTGGCGAGCACATAGGTCTCGTTGAGATCGACCGGCGCATAGAAGCAGTTGCTCGCCGGATCGTGGTCGACGATCTCCAGATACGTTCCCACTGGGCCGACCATCCTGCCCGGGTCCAGGCCGGGAATACCGGCTGGATTGTCTTCCCAGGGTATGGAGAGGATCAGTTCGTTGAGTTCGGCCGTGTCATGCGCTGCGGCAATACTCGGATCGACGGCGTAGACACGCAGTTTGCGGTACGCAGGTTTGCGGCTTCCCGGCACCTTGCCCTTGCCCCCAATCCAATTAGGACCGACCGTGTATCCAATTCGACTACTGTGTAATTCAAATACTGCGCAATTCTAAAACTGCGTTTCGCAAGTCGTGACAGCCAGACGACAGCCTATTGCAAGCTGGCAATTCCACGCTCCAGGCAAAGCTCAACCTTTCGATGCAGCTTTGTGTCACGCATCCTGCATCCTGCACGATCACATCATCGTCGGCAAGAGCGGCGCGCGGTTTGAGGCGCTGCTGCCGAGAGGCGCAGATTCGAACGACCAGGGGACGCGGATCGGAATGCCCGATCGCGTTTCCCCCGCCTCACGTGGCCCGCTCGGCCACGCGCTCGAGCTTCTTGCTGACGATCCAGGAGGCGCCGAGGAACAGGACCAGCATCACCAGGCCGAGGCCCGACGAGGCGTCGCTCATCACCTTCTCCGAGATCTGGCCGAAGGCATAGCCGACCGAGACCGTGGCGCATGACCACAGGCCCGCCGCGACGAAATTGAGCGCGAGGAAGGTCGACCAGGGCAGCTGCGACATCCCATAGGCAAAGCCGGCGACGCCGCGAATGCCGTGCGGGTAGCGATGCAGGAGGATCATCCAGACGTAGTGACGGTCGGCCAGCCGGGCCGCGGTCTGCACGGCACGTTCGAGCCTGGGGTAGGAGCGGAGCCAGCGGGTACCATAGCGGCGCCCGATCCAGAAGCGGATGACATCGCCGGTGAAGCTGCCGAACCAGCAGACCATGATGAGCGTGCCGAAACTCAGCGCGCCTGAATGGGCCGCGTAACCCGCAAACAGCGTGAACAGCAGGCTGTGCGAAGAGGCCCATGCGAACATCAGGCTGTAGGCCGCATCGCCGTGCTGGCGGATGACTTCGAGGAAAGAGGTGAGGTCGGACGGAAACAGCAAGCGGACTCCAGTTCGAAGGCTTGTCACCGCACGTTGCGATGATCGGGCGACCCGAGGATTAGCATGCGGCCGCAGGCTTTTTGCGGGCATCCGAGGAAAATCCCGCGCGTGCACGCGACATGCGGTCGCAGCGCGAGCAGCGCCGCTGCAAGATTAGCAGCGAATGGAAGTTGCGCATTCTGTTCTCCTGAGCCATCTTGACGAAATTGTTTGTATGCCATACAAATTACGAAAGCTCGCTGATTACCAGCGTTTGCGAGGCTGCGAGGACGGATGAAGGGCGCTTCCAGGAAAGACCGCCTGCGCGATCCCAGGCACAGCGTGCGGGCGACGCGCACCGCGGGCCGGCAGATGCGTTCACGCCTGCTCGATGCCGCGAGCGGCCTGTTCAAGCAGCAAGGGCTGGCCGCCGTCTCGATTGCCGCGATTGCGGCCGCGGCCGACGCCTTTCCGAGCCAGATCACCTATTACTTCCGCACCAAGGAAGCGCTGTTCGTCGAGGCGGCTTGCCGTGACGTGCTCTATGTGGCGCGCGCGGCCGAGCAGCATGCGGGAAAACAACTCTCGCCATCGGATTACACCCGCGCGCTGGTCGACAGCGTGATGGGCGCGGATGCCGTCGGCTTCTTCGTCGAGGCGATGACGCTGACCCGCCGCCGCCAGGATCTGGCGCCGCTGGTGGAGCGGACGGTCGAACGCCTGCATGCGGAGGGCTTGCGCGCCTATGCGGCCGAGATGGCGGCACGTGGCTGGCAGTCCCGGCTCGATCCCGAGACCAGCGCGCGGCGCTTCTGGACCATCGCGATCGGCATCACCCTGGAAGGCCAGGCGATGGGCCGCGCGCCCGAGGATCTCGCCGCCGAGATGCTGCGCCTGCTCGGCCCGCAGGCCGACGCGCCGCCGGAGGGCGCGCGGCTCAGACTCCTCAAAACAGTAAATTCCCCGGCCGGCGGGTCGTCGGATGCCAAGGAGAAGCAGCTATGACCGCGCATCGCATGCGAGCCCGCGACATCATGAGCGAGCAGGAGCTGATCGAGGTCCGCACGCGGACGACCTGGAAGAGCGTCGCCCTGATCGCGCATGCATGGACGCTGATTCTGGGTTCGATCGCGATGGTTGCGGCGTGGCCCAATCCCCTCACCTTCGTGTTGGCGGTGGCGATCATCGGCTCGCGCCAGCTCGGGCTGGCGATCCTGATGCATGACGGCGCCCATGGCTGCCTGGCGAAGTCCGAGAAACTGAACCTGTTGCTCAGCCAGTGGTTCTGTGCCTGGCCGGTGTTCGCCGAGACCAAGGCCTATCGCCGCTAT
>JAUXWH010000166.1 GCA_030681365.1 Bradyrhizobium sp. | reverse complement strand
GTGGGCCGAGCCTATGAAGAGGCCGGCATGATCAAGCACGGCTCGAAGATGATCCAGGCGGTGACCTCGGCCACGGTGCCGCAGATCACGATCTATTGCGGCGCCTCGTTCGGCGCCGGCAATTACGGCATGTGCGGCCGTGGCTTCCATCCGCGCTTCTGCTTCTCGTGGCCCAATGCCAGGACCGCCGTGATGGGCGGCGAACAGGCCGCCGAAACCATGGCCATCGTCACGGAAGCCGCCGCCGCCAGGCGCGGCAAGCCGATCGAGAAAGAAAAGATCGATGCCATGAAGGCGCAGATCACCGGCGTGTTCGACGGCCAGATGGACGTGTTCTCGACCAGCGCCCGGGTGCTCGACGACGGTGTGATTGATCCGCGCGATACCCGCAGCGTTCTGGCGGAAGTGCTGGCGATCTGCCGCGAGGCCGAGGCGCGCAATCCGCAAGCCATGCAGTTCTCGGTCGCGCGGCCATGAAGATGCAGATCAAGGCCACGCCGTTCTCGAAGATCCTGATCGCCAACCGCGGCGAGATCGCGTTGCGGATCATGCGCACCGCGCGCCGCCTCGGCTACGGCGTGGTCGCTGTTTACTCCGACGCCGACCGCGAAGCCCTGCATGTGCGCGAGGCGGATGAAGCTGTCCGGATCGGCGAGGCGCTGCCGTCGCAATCCTACCTGAAGATCGAGGCGATCATCGCGGCGGCCAAAGCCAGCGGGGCGGATGCGGTGCATCCCGGCTACGGCTTTCTCGCCGAGAACGAGGATTTCGCGCAAGCGTGCCGCGATGCCGGCCTGGTGTTCATCGGCCCGCCGCCTGAAGCCATCAGGTCGATGGGCAACAAGGCCGGCGCTAAGGAGATCATGCTGGCGGCCGGCGTGCCCTGCGTGCCCGGCTACCAGGGCGCCGACCAAAGCGATGCCGTGATGCTGGCCGAGGCCGGCAGGATCGGTTTTCCCGTCATGATCAAGGCGGTCGCCGGCGGCGGCGGGCGCGGCATGCGGCTGGTCGGGGATGCCACCGCGTTCCCGGATGCCTTGCGCAGCGCGCGTTCGGAAGCGCAGGGCGCGTTCGGCGATCCCACCGTGATCCTGGAACGGGCCATCGCCGATCCGCGCCACATCGAAATCCAGGTGTTCGGCGACCGCCATGGCAATGCCATCCATCTCGGCGAGCGCGACTGCTCGGTGCAGCGCCGGCACCAGAAGCTGATCGAGGAAGCGCCGTCACCGGCGGTGTCGGCGGAATTGCGGGCGCGGATGGGCGCGGTCGCGGTCGCGGCCGTCAGGTCGATCGGGTACGAGGGGGCCGGTACGCTCGAATTCCTGCTCGATGCGTCCGGCGAATTCTATTTCATGGAGATGAATACGCGGCTGCAGGTGGAGCATCCCGTCACCGAAGCGATCACCGGGCTCGATCTGGTCGAACTGCAGTTGCGGGTCGCGAGTGGTGAAACGCTTGGGCTGACGCAGGACGAGATAAAATTCTCCGGCCACGCCATCGAGGTGCGGCTGTGCTCGGAAGATGCCGGCCACGATTTCATGCCGCAATCCGGCCGCATGGCATTGTGGCAGATGCCCGGCGACATCCGCGTCGAACACGCGCTGCAATCCGGCTCCGACATTCCACCGTTCTACGATTCGATGATCGCCAAGCTGATCAGCCATGGCGAAAGCCGCGACGCGGCGCGGCGACAGCTCATTCGGGGTCTCGAACAGGTCGCCGCGTTCGGCGTCACCACCAATCAGGCCTTTCTCGCCGCCTGCCTGACGCATCCCGCGTTCTCCAGGGGCGAAGCGACCACGGCGTTCATCGGCCAGCATCGCGACGCGTTGCTGGCGCCGCGCGCGGACGCTGCTTCCGAGGCGGCGCTGGCGGCGGTACTGCTTTATGTCACCGATCCCTTTGCGCCGCCGTGGCGCGGTGGGCGAACGCTGGCGGCAGGGTTTCCGGTGCCTGCCCGTGTCGAACTCGATCACGGCATCCACGAACTCGAAGTCGGTCGCGAGCGCGATGGCGGCTATCTCGTTACGCTTGGAAACACACCTTACCGGATCGAGATCCACGCGTTCGACGGCGATAGCATTCGCTTCAGCAGTAATGGCATGATGGAATCCGCCAGGTTCCTGCGGGATGGCGACAGGCTGTTCCTGCTGCACCGGGGCGTCACGTTGGCGATCCGCGACCTGACGCGGGCAGCGCCGGCCACGGCCGCGTCAAACGGCGGCGACGGCAAGGTCCGCGCCGCGATGAACGGCCGCGTCGTCGCGGTGCTGGTCAAGCCGGGCGAGAAGGTCGAGGTGGGCCAACCGGTGATGACGCTGGAAGCGATGAAGATGGAGCATGTGCATACGGCCGGAATCGCGGGCACGATTTCGGCGATCGATGTCGCGGAAGGCGAGCAGGTCACGACGGGGAGGATCGTGGTCGAGATCGAGGCGGTTGCGACGTAGCCGCTCTCTTACCCTCCCCTGGAGGGGGGAGGGTCGGCTCGCATCGCAGATGCGAGACGGGGTGGGGTGAAGGTCCGTCAACCCGAGCACCGCTCGAAACGAGAGACCGTCACCCCACCCCGCCGCTCCTTTCAGTCGCGTCGACCCTCCCCCTCCAGGGGAGGGTAAGTGTATCCGCGAATCATTCAGTTAACGCCCGCCCCGTGCCTTCATTGAGCCAGCATGCCACCTGGTGCCTGGTCCCGGCTTCGGCCAGCACCGGCGTATCCACCTTGCACCGATCCATCACATAGCGGCAGCGGGTATGGAACGCGCAGCCGGATGGCGGGTTGATCGGGCTCGGCACGTCGCCGTCGATCATCGGCTTCAGCGTCTTCTTCTTCGGATCCGCCACCGGCACCGACGCCAGCAAGGCTTGGGTGTAGGGGTGCCTCGGGTTGGCGAACAGTTCGGCCTTCTCAGCGATCTCGACGATGCGGCCGAGATACATCACGGCGACGCGGTGGCTGATATGGGCGACGACGGCGAGGTCGTGGGCGATGAACAGATAGGAAAATCCGTGCCGGCGC
>JAUXWH010000162.1 GCA_030681365.1 Bradyrhizobium sp. | reverse complement strand
CGGCATCGACATCGCCGGCACCGGGCGTGCGCTCCTCACCAATGCGCAGGCCGGCGGCGTGCGGCAGGGCGGATCGTCGGTCACCCAGCAGCTGGCCAAGAACCTGTTCCTGAACAACGAACGCACCATCGAGCGCAAGGTCAAGGAAGCCTTTCTGGCGATCTGGCTGGAGACCCGCCTCACCAAGAACGAAATTCTGAAACTCTATCTCGACCGCGCCTATATGGGCGGCGGCACCTTCGGGGTCGATGGCGCCGCGCATTTCTACTTCAACAAGTCGGCGCGCGACGTCACGCTGGCGGAATCCGCCATGCTCGCCGGGCTGTTCAAGGCGCCGACCAAATACGCGCCGCACATCAACCTGCCCGCCGCCCGCGCCCGCGCCAACATCGTACTGGACAATCTGGTCGATGCCGGCTTCATGACCGAGGGTCAGGTGTTCGGCGCACGGCGCAATCCTGCCATCGCCGTCGACCGCCGTGACGAGAATTCGCCGAACTACTATCTCGACTGGGCGTTCGACGAGATGCGCCGGCTGGTCGATACTTTTCCGAAATCCTATGTCGAGCGCGTCTTCGTGGTCCGCACCTCGATCGACATGAACCTGCAGCGCGCCGCGGAAGCCGCCGTCGAAAACCAGTTGCGCCAGTTCGGCCGCGACTATCACGCCACTCAGGCCGGAGTCGTGGTAGCCGATCTCGACGGCGGCGTGCGCGCGATGGTCGGCGGCCGCGACTACGGCGTCAGCCAGTTCAACCGTGCGGTGGACGCGATGCGCCAGCCCGGCTCGTCGTTCAAGCCTTACGTCTACGCCACGGCGCTGCTGAACGGCTGGAAGCCGAGCGATACCATCATCGACGGCCCGGTCTGCATCGGCAACTGGTGTCCGCAGAACTACGGCCATTCCTACTCCGGCAAGGTCACGCTGACCACGGCGATTACCCGTTCAATCAACGTGGTGCCGGTAAAGCTGTCGATCTGGCTTGGCGGCAAGTCGCCAAATCCGGCCAAAGCCGGCCGCGCCAAGATCACCGAGGTAGCGCGCAAATTCGGCCTCACGGCGCCATTGCCGGATACGCCGTCGATGCCGATCGGCTCCGATGAAGTGTCGGTGCTCGAACACGCGGTCGCTTATGCGACCTTCCCGAACAAGGGCAGGTCGGTGACGCCGCACGCCGTGCTGGAAGTCCGTACCGGGGCCGGAGACCTTGTCTGGCGTTTCGACCGCGACGGCAAGAAACCGGTACAGGCGATCCCGGCGTCGGTCGCCGCCGACATGTCGGGCATGATGAGCCACGTCGTCAGCGAGGGTACCGCGCGACGCGCGCGGCTCGACGGCATTCCGACCGCGGGCAAGACCGGGACCACTAACGCCTATCGCGATGCCTGGTTCGCCGGATTTACCGGCAATTTCACCTGCGCGGTGTGGTACGGCAATGACGATTACTCGCCGACCAACCGCATGACCGGCGGCTCGCTGCCGGCGCAGACCTGGCACGACATCATGGTCGCGGCCCACCAGGGCGTCGAGATCAAGGAGATTCCGGGCGTCGGCGCCGGCACGAAATTGCCAGCCCCCGCGGCCTCCGCTGCGATGGCGGCCAACGGCGGGCTGAAGCTTCCCGACATCAAGCCGGGACCGCCGCCGATCCTCACCAAGCGCGGTGCGGATATTCTGGTGCGCGTTGAAAAGATGCTCGACGAGGCCGGCAAGACCGCAGGCAAGACCTCGTCCAGCGAACCGCCGAAACCTGTGCGGCCGTTGTCGTCCAATTCGGTCGCATTCCCGGACAGTTTTGCCGCGGCTGGGCCGGGCGAAGCCGCGGCGACACCTCCGCCGCGCAAGAACTGACCGTGCGGCTGATCTTCATCACACTGCTGGCATTGATCCTCGCGACCGTCGTCGGCCTTGGCGCGACCTGGCTGACGGCGACGCGCGGCACCGATCTCGGCACCCTGACGATCGGCGCCTGGACCGCCCGGCCGAAGACCGGCACCGCCGATGTCGATCCCTATTCGCGGGCCTCGATCGCCCGCAGCGGCGAGCTGCCGGTCGGCACCGGCGACGGCGTCGCCTTCACCGCGACCACGGACGACGGCAACAAGCCGCTCGACGGGCGCTGCGACGTGGTGGTCAGCGGTGTCACCCCCGCGGCGCGGTTCTGGACCCTGACGCTCTACGATACCAAGGGACATCTGGTCGCGAATTCGCTGCAGCGTTACGGCTTCACCAGCCAGGAGATCATCCGCGGCGCCGATGGCGCCTTCGAGATCCGGGTGGCGTCGCGCTCGCGCGCCGGAAACTGGCTCCCCACCGGGGGCATCGAGCGCTACGCGCTGACGCTGCGGCTTTACGATACCCCGGTCGGCGTGGCGACACGGACGCAGCGCGATGCGCCGATGCCCTCGATCGCGACGGTGGGCTGCCCATGATCCGCCTGCTGTTCACGATCATCGCGGGCGTGCTGCTGGGCGCTGTCGTGCATCTCGTCAGCGTGCTGGCGTTGCCGCGAATCGCCACCCAGGACGCCTATTCGCGCCTCACGCCCATGACGACACTCAACGCGGTGACCGCGCTGCCGCCGGCGCAACCGAACAATGCCCCGCTGCCGTTCATGGATCCCGCCTTCGCGATGGCGATCTGCCGCTACGATCTGTCGGGCGGCCCCATCAAGCTCACGGTGCCGGTCAGCCAGGCTTATACCTCGGTGTCGTTCTATACTCGCAACGAAGTCGCCTATTACGCCATCAACGATCGGTCGGCCGGACGCCGGCTGATCGAACTCGACCTGATGACCGAGGCCCAGCACGCCGAGTTGCCCGAGGACAAGGAAATCACCGCGGCCGATCGGCTGATCATCGACTCTCCGACCGCGACAGGGCTGATCGTGCTGAAGGCGCTGGCGCCGGAGCCCGGCCTGATGCCACAGGCGCAAGCCTCGCTCGCGGCTTCCAGCTGCAAGGTGCAGACCGAGCCGCCGCCGGCGAAGGAGGAAGGGCCAGCGCCCGCGCCACCGCCGCCAGCGCCGCGGGCCAAGCGCTGACCCGATAGCCGGACCGCGGCAGCGGGTCTCGGTACCCGATTGCTCGCGTCCTGACGGCCACGGTCGGGATTGATGAAAATTCATCACGCATTGCGTAAGCCGTGCTGACTAAATGCAGCGGCTCTGCTGCTGCCCCGCTTTCGACAAATATTCGAACACAAATATGGCACGCTTTGTGGCGACGTCCGCCAATCGCGACTGACTGATCGACCGCCAAGAATAAATCACAAGAAAATCAGGAGGAGATGGCTCACAGAAATCCCAGCCAGGCCAGACAGCAGCAAGGAATTTCGAAGCGACGGCGGTGAGCGCTCATCCCTCCTGTTTTCCCGCTCACGTCGAAGCATCCATCAGCAGCTTATCAAGAGCGAGGATCGATCATGATCAAGGTGAAGGTGAACGGCCAGCAAAGAGACTGGGATGGCGACCCCGATCTGCCGCTACTGTGGTATCTCCGCGACGAAATCGGATTGACCGGCACGAAGTTCGCCTGCGGCCAGGCACTTTGCGGCGCCTGCACCGTGATCGTCGACAAGCAGGCGGTTCGTGCCTGCATCACCTCGGTTTCCGACGTGGTCAACCGTGAGATCACCACGATCGAAGGCCTTCACCCGACGGGCGATCACGCCGTTCAGAAGGCCTGGCGCCAGGTCAATGTCCCGCAATGCGGCTTCTGCCAGGCCGGCCAGATCATGCAGGCGGCCGCGCTGCTGATGGAGAATCCGAAGCCTAGTCACGACCAGATACGCGAAGCGATGGCGGGCAATATCTGCCGCTGCGGCTGCTACCAGCGCATCGAAAACGCGGTCCATCTCGCCTCGACGGGGGTCTGATCATGAATATCATCACAAATCCCGACAAGCTTCGCGGCATCGAGCGCCGCGTCCAGGTCGAAAAGATCTCCCGCCGCGGCGTCCTCAAGGGGCTCGGCATCGCGGGCGGGCTCGTGCTGGCCGCACCGGTGATGTCGCGCCATGCGTTCGCGAAATATCAAACCGGCGCCGGCCAGATGCCGCACGGCACCGTGGTCGATCCCCGCGTGTTCGTCGCCATCGCATCCGACGGCACGGTGACGATCGTGGCGCACCGCGCCGAAATGGGAACGGGCGTGCGGACCAGCCTGCCGTTGATCGTGGCTGAGGAAATGGAGGCCGACTGGTCGCGCGTGAAGGTGCAGCAGGCGCATGGCGACGAAGTCAAGTTCGGCAATCAGGATACCGACGGATCGCGCAGCACCCGACATTATTTGCAGCCGATGCGGGAGATCGGAGCATCGGCGCGCACCATGCTCGAAACCGCCGCCGCCAAACGCTGGGGCGTGCCGGCAGCGGAGGTCAAGGCGGTCAACCACGAGGTGGTTCATTCCGCGACCAGCCGCCGTCTCGGTTTCGGCGAACTCGCCGCCGATGCGGCGAAGGAATCGGTGCCGAGCGTGGAGGGATTGAAGCTCAAGGATCCGAAGAATTTCCGCTATCTCGGCAAGGGCCAGATCGGCATCGTCGACCTTCGCGATATCACCATCGGCACCGCGCAATTTGGCGGCGATGTCACCCTGCCCGGCACCAAGTATGCCGTGATCGCGCGACCGCCGGTGACGGGGGGCAAGTTGAAATCGTTCGACGCAACCGCCGCGATGAAGGTCTCCGGCGTGGAGAAAGTGATGGAGGTGCAGGGCTGGCCATGGCCGTCCAAGTTCCAGCCCGTCGGTGGCGTCGCGGTGATCGCCCGCAATACCGGCGCCGCCATCAAGGGACGCGATGCCCTGAAGATCGTCTGGGACGACGGCCCCAACGGCAAGTACGAATCCACAGCCTACCGTGCCCAGCTCGAGGAAGCCGCGCGCAAACCGGGACTGGTCGTGCGCAAGGAAGGCGACGTCGATGCAGCCCTGAAAGGCGCCGACAAGGTCATTGTCGGCGAATACTATTTGCCTCACCTCGCCCATGTTGCCATGGAGCCGCCGGTGGCGCTCGCCAATGTCAAGGACGGCAGGTGCGAAATATGGGCGCCGGTGCAAAGCCCCGGCGGGACCCGGGAAGACGTCGCCAAGACGCTCGGAATTCCGCAGGAGAACGTGACCGTCAACGTTACACTGCTCGGCGGCGGCTTCGGACGCAAATCGAAATGCGACTTTGCCATCGAGGCGGCGCTGCTTTCGAAGGCGATCGGCGCGCCGGTGAAGGTGCAATGGACCCGGGAAGATGACGTCCGCAACGGCTTCCTCCACACCGTGTCGGCCGAGCGTATCGAGGCCGGCCTCGACAAGAGCGGCAAGGTGGTGGCCTGGCGGCACCGCAGCGTGGCGCCGAGCATCGCCTCGACCTTTGCCCCCAACGCCTTGCATCAAGCGCCGTTCGAACTCGGCATGGGCCTGATCGACATGCCGTTCGAGATTGCCAACATCCAGTGCGAGAACCCGGAAGCCGCCGCGCACACCCGCACCGGTTGGTTCCGCGCGGTGTCGAATATCCCGCGCGCTTTCGCGGTCCAGTCGATGGTGGGCGAACTCGCCCATGCCACCAACCGCGATCAAAAGGACATGCTGCTGGAGCTGATCGGCTCGCCGCGGATCGTCAAGCTCGACTCGGTGAAGGACCCCTGGAACTACGGCGAGCCTTACGAAAGCTATCCGATCGATACGGCGCGGCTGCGCCGCGTCGTCGAGGTCGTCGCCGACAAGGGCGGCTGGGGACGGGCCGTGCCCAAAGGACACGGCCTCGGCATTGCCGCGCACCGCAGCTTCGTCAGCTATATCGCGACCATCGTCGAAGTATCGGTCGGCGAGAAAGGCAAGCTGGTCGTCCACCGGGTCGATACCGCGATCGATTGCGGCACCTTCGTCAATCCGGAGCGGATCGAGTCGCAGATCGAGGGCGCGGCGATCATGGGCCTGAGCCTCGCCAAATATGGCGAGATCACCTTCAAGGACGGCAAGGTCCAGCAGGGCAATTTCGACGACTTCCCGGTGATCCGGATGGACGAAGCGCCTCGCATCACCCACGTGCACATCGTACCCGCCGATGCCGATGCGCCCCCCAGCGGGGTCGGCGAACCCGGCGTGCCTCCGTTCGCTCCGGCCCTGATCAACGCCATCTTCGCAGCGACCGGCAAGCGGATCCGGGCGTTGCCGATCGGCAAGCAGCTCGAAACTTAAGGCGGGCACGCGCGTTTTGCTTCTTTGAAGGGAGCAAAGCGATGAATAAGGAAATGACGACGCTCGCGGCGTTGCTGTCGGGCGTCCTGATCTGCAACATTCAGCAGGCTGCCGCCCAGACCAGCCCGCCACCCGACACCACCGCCACGCGACCGGCGAAGACCTCGCCGGGACAGACCTCCCTGCCGAATAACGCCGCGCCGGCCGCCACGAACCAGCCGACCGGCGCAACCCACCAGGATGCGACCGTCAAGAAGATGAACGAGGACGAGAAGCAGAAGGTCGACACCAAGGGCAAGTAGGTTGCATCGACTGGGCCGATCCGGCCGCCCCGCTCGTCGCGCGCAGGGCAAAAGAAGACCAGCGCCAATGCTCCGGTCTAGGGGCGCATGAACATGAAATCCGTCCCGGGATCGCAGTTGTCGGCGACAAAGCGCAGCTCCGACTGGACGTCGGCGACACTCCTGCTCTCGAGATATTTGGAGACAACGAGGCCAAGCAGCGACCGGCAGACGCTGTCGTGACCCATCCCGGCGACTTCCGCTTCAGCGATAGCCGCGGAGAAATGACGATTCGCGATCTCGGTTGCGGACATCTCGGCTTCCTGTTTTTTGCCCTTGTGTCACCAAAGCTTCGAAGGTCGCTTGATCTGCGTCAAAAACTCTCGACGCCGTCTTCGGCGCGACATCCCCCGATTTGTTGACTTGCCGGACTGCGAAACTAAGGTTGCCGCCGCACCGGAGGAAATGAATCGCATGACGTTGCCGATGAGCTGGAATGAATGGGCGCAGCACGATGGCGTGGCGCTGGCGACGCGCGTCAGGAAGGGCGAGTTGACGGCCCGGGAATTGGCAAGTCAGGCGGCTGCAGGCATCGCCAAGGTCGATTGCGCGCTGTCGGGCGTGGTCGAGGTCTTTGAGGACGCGGTTGCCGATCCCGCCGCGAACGGCGCCAATCTGGCCGGGCCGTTTGCCGGCCTGCCGTTCCTGATGAAGGATTTGGGCCCGACCATGAAGGGCCGGTTGCAGGAAATGGGCTCGCTGCTGATGCGCGGCAACCGCGCCACGGCCGATACCTTCCTGACGGCGAAGATGCGCCAGGCCGGACTCAACCTGATCGGACGGACCACCACACCGGAGTTCGGCGTTTGCAGCTCCGCCGACAATCCCGCCGTCTACGTCACCCGCAACCCGTGGAATACCGATTACACGACATGCGGATCGTCGGCCGGCAGCGCCGCCATGGTCGCGGCGGGCGCCGTGCCGATCGCGCATTCGACCGACGGCGGCGGCTCGATCCGCATTCCGGCCGGGGTCAACGGCAACATCGGCCTCAAGGTTTCGCGCGGCGTGTTCTCGCTGGCGCCGCACATGTCCGACTTGACCGGGCTGGTATCGATCCAAGGCTGCCAGTCGCGTTCGGTACGCGATACCGCGGCTTTCGTGGATGCGTGCCGCGGTCCGGCATCAGGCGAATTCATGCCGTTCTGGACCGCGCCGGAGCCTTATCTGGACATGGTCAAGCGCGATCCGGAACGGCTCAGAATCGCGCTTTCGCACCAATGGGGCGACTACCGGGCGACATCAGCGATAGCTGCCGAACTGGAAAGAACGGGAAAATTCCTCGAAGGCCTCGGCCATCACGTCGACTACGCATTGCCCGCGATCGATTACCGCGCTGCCTTTGACGCCCAGACCACCTGCTACATCAGCAACTTTGCCATCGTGATCGGCAACATGCTGGCGGCGCGCGGGCTGGACCGGCCGCCGGCCGATCTGGTCGAGCCCGTCAATATCCGGATCTGGGAAGCCGGCCGGCACACGACATTTGCCGAGCGGGCGCGCATGCAGGCCGTGTTCAACACGACATCCCGCGGCTTCGGCGCGTTCTTCGAGGACTGGGATATCATCCTGACGCCGATCACCGCGCTGCCGACACCCAAGGTCGGCACGACGGAATATCTGACGATATCGGACAATCCATCGGTGTTGGACTGGTTCGGTAATCTATGGCGCAACTTCGCCTTCACACCGCTCGCAAATCTCTGCGGGCTGCCGGCGATCTCGCTGCCGCTGGCACAACACGAGAACGGGTTGCCACTCGGCATTCAGGCCATCGCCAGGCAGGCCAATGACGGGCTGCTGCTGCAGCTGGCGGCCCAGATCGAGCGGGCAGTCGGCGGACAGTGGAATTCCGGACGCACGCCCAAGGTGCACG
Source organism: Bradyrhizobium sp. (assembly GCA_030681365.1). GTDB lineage: Bacteria > Pseudomonadota > Alphaproteobacteria > Rhizobiales > Xanthobacteraceae > Bradyrhizobium. Next base: position 21,138 of record JAUXWH010000162.1, on the reverse strand, counting down.
TGACCAACGGCTGAATTCTTCTCCCCTCCTCCCGCGAAGCGGTGGGGAGGGAGGGGAGCGAGAGAGCATCGCAAGCGATGCAAAGAAATCTCGATCTCCCGCGCCTTTTGCTACCCGCGCAATATGGCGTAGAACACCGGCATGTCCAAAGCCCCCGTCATCACGCCGCTTCCGTTCGACCAACTGGCCGAAGCCGTCAAGGGCAGCCGCTCCGTCTATGGGTATATCAGCGGGCTGCGGCTTGACCGCGCGGCCCGCGGCGAAGCCTGGTCGAGCCTGCCCTACCGCCCCATCTTCGTCGGCGACACCGGGACGGGCGTGTTGCACGGTGGCGTCGTCACCGCAATGCTCGACGAGAGCTGCGGCATGGCGGTCCAGCTCGCGCTCGACGGCACCAGCGCGATCGCCACGCTCGACCTGCGGATCGACTACCAGAAGCCGGCGACGCCGGGCCTCGACATCAGGGCGCATTCGGTTTGCTACCGCGTCACCCGCTCGATCGCCTTCGTACGCTCGACGGCCTATCAGGAATCGGAAGACGATCCCGTCGCCACCGCGACGGCCTGCTTTATGGTCGGCGCGAACCGCACCAACATGCTGGACCGGGCGATGGAGCAGCGCACGCTGCCGGTGCTGGACGCGCCGGAGGATCCGACAGGCCCGTTCGCCAACAGCCCGTTCGCGCGCTGCCTCGGTATCCGCATCGGCGAGGACGGCACACTGGTGATGCCGTTCTCGCCAAAAATCATCGGCAACCCGATCCTGCCCGCCATCCACGGCGGCATGACCGGCGCCTTTCTCGAAACCACCGCGATCGTCGGCGTGGCGCGCGAACTCGGCGTGTCCTCGCCAAAGCCGATCGGCCTCACCGTCAATTACCTGCGCTCCGGCCGCGCCCTCGACAGCCACGCCAAGGTGTCGATCGTCAAGCAGGGCCGCCGCGTCGTCGCCTTCGAGGCACAGGCCTGGCAGGACGACCCGGCCAAACCCATCGCCTCGGCGTTCGGGCACTTCATGCTGCGGCAGACGCCTGGCGAGGATGAGGAACAGGCGTAGCCGGCGATCGTTGCCGCGCGAATTGTCAGGCGCGCCATCCCAAGCCGCGATGCAGTCCCGTCAGTTCAGGCCGGAGCCGCCCGCCACGATTTTCTCGTTCAGCTTCTGATCCACGATCTCGACCGTGCGGTCGATCTCGGCATTGGCCATGCCGAGCTGGTGCGAGATCAACTTCACCAGGAGATCGACGCGCTCGATGAACGGCGCGCCGCTGGCGACCGCGCGGGCCGCCGATGAGGGTTTCAGCAGGCTCTCCGCCGCCTTGGCATATTTGCCAAACGGCACCTGATCCTGCGGATCGGCTCCCAGTCGCCGGGCGACGGCGTCGACGTGATCATAGATCGCCTGCGATAGCTTCAGGTCGCCGTGCACGGCGTCGCGGATCGACTGCGGCTCGTGCAGCGTGATGCAGCGATAATTCCCGGTCAGCAGCATCGACCATTTTGCCAAGGGGACGAACAGCGAGTCGAACACCTTGAGTTTTACCGGAACGTCATGGCCATCCAGCGTCACCGCGTCGATGTCCTTTTCCAGCTCGCGAAGCAGCGCGTTATGTTTCTCGTCCTCGAATATCGAGGCCTTGAAGTTGGTCGGCAGGCCGACATGAAGCACGTTGGCCGCCTCTTCCGGCGGGCGGAAGGCCTGCGGATCGGGCGAGCAGAGCGACACCAGGCCCGGCTTGAAGCGTTCCCACACCTGGGCGTTGGTGTAGGCCTCTTCCAGGTCCATGTCGGCCAGCGCCGGGATCCGCTTGAGATAGGGCAAGGGCGGCATGTTCATGATCGAAAGGCACGGCAGGCCTGCCGCGGCGATTTTGACCATCAGCACCCGGACCGTATGGTTGGTGTATTGCGGCTCCTGCATGGCCAGCGCCACCATATCGTAGCGGGAGATGTCGACGTTGCCGGGCTCGGTCGCGTCCAGCTTGCCCGGCAGGTCACGCGAAAAAATCGCCCGGTGCACCGCCTCGTCGCGCAGCTTGATGCGAACCTCGGTGCCGTCGCGATTGATGAGTTCAGCCGTCTTCTTCCGGCAAACCAGCGTCACGTTGTGACCCGCCATCAAGAGCTTGGTCCCCAGCAGGGAGCCATAGGAGGCTCCCAGGATCAGAATGTTGCGCGCCATGCTCTCTCTTCCACCCATTGTGTTCGAATTCTTGGACGTCCCGACCCAGGCGCCTGAAAGCTCCGGCAGGGCTCCGCGTCAACGGAGCCCCGGAGCAGCCAGGCCTCGCGTCACCTGGGAGCTCCCTTCCGGCAGGGAGCGGCTTATCTCAATTCTGGTGGCATTACAAATACCAGTTTTGGCATTCGCCCTCACCGTCCGCTACGCGGCCTGCGACGAGCGACGGCCCGATATTGATCAGGCGCGCCGGCCAAACAGCAGGATCGCGCCGATCGGGAAGATGAATCCGAGCGCGGTGGCGACGATCAGCAGCGGACCCAGATCCGAATACTCGCCGCGCTGGACCACGAAAAATTCGTTCAGATACTTGGTCTGCAACTGGCCTGCGACAAGCGCCAGATTCATCAGCGAGGCCATCAAGGCGAACCAGGTCGCGCGATGGCCTGCCGGCGCATAGAACGCGATCAGCGTGAGCAGAGGAATCATGCTGAGCTGCGCAAAGGGCGAGGCCGCGGCGGCGTCGATGACGGCGATAGTCCTGGCGCCGAACCCGAATGTCTGCTCCGTCCAGTGGTGAAGGCCGTAGAACAGGCTGATATTCGGCAGCGACAGGATCGCTCCGGCGACGGCGAGCCAGAACAGCACCCTGGTCACGGAATACTCCGTCAACTGCCTGCTGAAGGTCCACATCGCGACAATGGCGATCACGGCCGCGGTCTGGCGCAGGCTGCCGTAGAAGGCTTCGTCGAACTTCAGCACGTCGAGCGTCCACCAGAAATAGCCGTCTCCGACGGACGGCGTGGCGCGGAAGGCGAAAATGATGATGCTCGCGAACAGAATGGCGCGCCTGGTCCCGGCGTCGAGTTCGCGGGTCACGAAGAACAACATCGTGCAGATGACCAGCATCGACAGCACGAAGACCAGCTCCTGCCCGAACGGCAGACCGCCGAGTGCGACCGCCAGGACGATGAGCCCAAAGCCGATGCCGCCGCCGAGGATGCGCCAGTCCAGCGGCCGTCGCTCGCTCGATTCCGATCGGATCAGCAGGACGCCCAGAGCCGAGATGCCGGGAATGACGAGGCCGAGAAGAAATACCGTGTCGCGGGCGAAGAACTGGGCGAGCCATCCCGATAATCCTGCCACCGACAGAATTCCGATACCGAGTGCAAGGCGACCGAGGACCTGAACCATGCCCAGTTCGGTTTTGATCTCGCCCTCCGGACGGGCATTCCCGGCAAGGTCCATGCGGGAGACGACCTCGGTCGACATCGCGTCCGCAACGACGTCCTGGATCACGGTCCCGAGTACGATCAGCATCGCACCAAGGATGTAGAGGCGGTCGGCCCGGGCGAACGCGATCCATCCGCCGGCAGCACCGGCCAGCGTGAACAACCCGCAGGCGGTGAGAGCGGCCCCGATCAGGACGTAGGAACGGCGCTGCGAGCCGAAGATCGGAACGCTGTCGACAAGCTGGCCGAACACCATTTTCACCGTCCAAGGCAGGCTGAGCCAGACGCCTATGCCGGCAAGCTCCGCCGGGGTGAGCGTGAGACGCTCCTTGATCCACATGTCGCGGCTGACGTCGATGATACCGAGGGCGCCGTAGGCGAAATAGACCATCAGCAACGGCAGGTAGGTGCGGCGAAAGCCGAGGACAGGCCGCATGAGGCTGGGCATCCGTGCCGCAGCAGCCTCGACGATGGTTTGCAGCAGCCTTCTGCGCGTCTTTGGCCCTTCCGTGAGCTGGCTCATGTCGATGAGTTCCTTGACGCGAATCAAATACGCCTGCGCATGAGAATGTAGTGGAAAGACGAGCGTCGCAGCTCCCATCTTCCATCAGCTGTCCGGCTGGGCCGGCCGAGGAGAACGTTGAATGTCTGTCCAGCCTGTGGCAACGCCGAACGCGTCGCCGCGCCTTGTTCGTTCGCTCACGCTGACGCACGCGGTGCTCTATGGACTTGGCGTCACCATCGGGGCCGGCATCTACGTTCTGGTCGGCCTCGCCGCGGGGCGCAGCGGCATGCACGCGCCGCTTGCCTTTATCGGTGCGGCGCTGGTCATGGGCTTCAGCGCGGCATCGTTTGCCGAATTGGGAACGCGCATGCCCGTGAGCGCCAGCGAGGCGGCTTACGTGCATGCCGCGTTCCGGCTCGATTGGCTCAGCCTCGGCGTCGGACTTCTCGTGGTCGCGACGGCAATCATCTCGGCCGCGACGATCAGCGTCGGCAGCGCGGGCTATGTTGCGGTGTTTCTGCCCGTTCCCGCGCCGTGGATCATTTCCGGTGTCGTTCTTGCCATGGGCGTCGTGGCATGTCTCGCCACGGTTCAGTCGGTCACTTTCGCCGGAATCATGACGCTCATCGAAGTTGGCGGCCTCGTGCTGATCATCGTTGTCGGCTTCAGTCACGGCACCGGCGTCGTCACCCGCCTTCCGGAGATCTGGCCTTCCGCCGGCGATACCACCGCCTGGGTCGGAATAGCCGGAACGACGCTGATAGCGGTCTTTGCCTTCATCGGCTTCGAGCATCTCGTCAACGTTGCGGAAGAAATCAGGGAACCCAGTCGCACCCTGCCCCGCGCGCTGTTCCTGACGCTGGGCCTCACCGCGCTGATTTACGCTGTGGTCGTGTGGATCGCGGTGACGGCGGTGCCTCCGGAAGAGCTCGCCCGCTCGTCGGCGCCGCTGGCGCTCGTCTTCGAACGGCTCACGGGCCTGCCGCTCGTCACCATGAGTGCCATCGCCATTGTCGCGACGTTGAACGGCATCATCGTCCACATGATCATGATCGCCCGGGTGATCTATGGCCTGGCCGATCAAGGCAACCTCCCGAAGGCCCTGACGCGGCTGAACCCGGTGACGCACACGCCTCTTCTGGCGACCGCGATCGGCGTTGCGGCAATTCTCGTGCTTGCGCTGGCCGTTCCGATCGCGGGCCTCGCCGACCTCACGGCCCGCTTCACGCTGGTGATTTTCGCGATCGTGAACCTCGCACTGATCCGGATCAAAAGCAGGAATGAAGCCCCGCCGCCGGGAATCTTCATTTGTCCGCGCTGGGTACCGTTTGCAGGCCTCGTTTCCAGTGTCCTGCTTCTCGTCATCGACCTGATCGTATGATGACTGCCGTCAGCCGGCGGCTGGGCCGGGTCGCGTCGTTCCCTCTTTGACAAGCGAGCGCGGGATCGTAGGGTGTCGGCTCAAGCCTGAAACAGGCCAATCGCGCCGCTGCAATGATCGGCGCTCGTTAACGGGAGAAAACACGACATGGCAGGCATCCTCGATCGCAAGGTGGCGCTGGTGACCGGTGGCGCCTCCGGCATCGGACGTGCAACCGCGCTGGCGATGGCGCGCGAGGGCGCGCGCGTGGCGGTGGCCGACCGGACCGAGGAGAACGCGGCTGCAACCGTCGCCCTGATCAACGCGGCCGGCGGCCAGGCGATTGCGATCGGCGGCGACGTCACGAACGAAGAACAGGTCGCCGCGATGGTGGCGCGCACGGTGGCCGCCTATGGACGGATCGATTGCGCGTTCAACAATGCCGGCGTCGCGGGAGGAGCCGTGGGCCCCGGACGCCAGCGCCTGCACGAACTCAGCCAGGCCTCGTTCGACGCCATGCTGGCAATCAACCTCACCGGCGTATTCCTCTGCATGAAGCACGAGATAGCGCAGATGCTGGCACAGGGCGGCGGCGGCGCCATCGTCAACACCGCTTCGATCGCCGGCCTGATCGGTCTGGCGACCTCTGGCCATTATGTGGCGGCCAAACACGGCGTGGTTGGACTGACCAAGACCGCGGCGATCGAATACGCGCAGGACGGCATCCGCGTGAACTGCGTTAATCCCGGCTACGTCACTACCCCGATGACCGAGGAAGTGGTGCAGACGCGTCTCGACGCCGTCATGGCGAAGGTGCCGATGAACCGCATGGGCGTGCCCGACGAGATCGCGGAAGCCGTGGTCTGGATGGTTTCTGACAAGGCATCGTTCATGACCGGCGCCTCGCAGGTCGTCGACGGCGGCTACTATGCGGCGTAGGCTCGGGACCCGTTGATCCCGTCATGATTTCGCCCTCGCCTCGGTATAAGTTCCCATCATGATGTTCATCCCCACATTCTTCCCGCTGATCTGAACGGCTGAAGTCGTTCTGGCGCATCTGCGCCATCAAGATCAAATGGCCCCGCTGGCGCGGTGGCCGAACGGAGAATGTGGTATGCCCAAGACCGAGCACATCGGCCTGACGTCGCTTCAGGTCCAGGACTTCATCGACGACGGTTTCGTCAAATTCGAAAATGCTTTCAGCACCGACCTTGCAAGACAATGCAGGGACGAGTTGTGGGCGGATATTGGCCTGTCGCCCGACAAGCCCGAAAACTGGATTCAACCGGTTATCCGGGTGGGGTCGAAGGCTTCGCCCCCGTTCATTGAAGCCGCCAACACGCCGTCCCTGCACAAGGCCTACGATCAACTCGTCGGCGATGACCGCTGGCTTTCGCCCAGAGGCCTCGGAACCTTTCCGATCCGCTTTCCCTCACCGGAATCCCCTGGTGACGATGGCTGGCATGTGGACATGGGTTTTGGCGACGAAAATCCTGACTTCATGGAGTGGCGCGCCAACGTGAAAAGCCGCGGACGGGCATTGCTGATGCTCTTCCTGTTCTCGGATGTCGGCCCGGATGATGCGCCCACCAGGATCCGGAAAGGCTCGCATGCCACCATCGCACGGGAGTTGCTTCCCCATGGCGACGCAGGCACCACGCTCAGGCAACTGTCTGCCGACGGTTACGCTTCGACAGGAGATTGCGAGGTTGGATTGGCCACCGGTGCGGCAGGCACCGTCTATTTGTGCCATCCATTTCTTGTTCATGCCGCGCAGCCGCACCGGGGGAAACGGCCGCGCTTCATGGCACAGCCGCCACTGCTGCCGAAGGGTGAGTTTGATCCGGCGTTGCTACCCTCGCCGGTTCAAATCGCCATCCGGCAGGCTTGCGGGCTGACGCTCAGCCCTTCACCGTGACCGCGCGTCCGATCACCGGACGCGCCGCGACCGGCGGATTGGCGGTTTGCGCCGCGAGTTCGCCGATCAGGCGATCGACGTCGGCTGCGATGGTATCGGGCGCCTGGATCACCAGCCGCTCCAGCGCCCAGCGATACGACGAAATCCGCCGCTCCAGGCTTTGCTGCACCCACTGCACGATCATCGCGTTCTCTTCCATGCGCGCAACCGCGTCGTCGCGTTCGCGTGGCGACAGTTCCGAGACCAGTTTCAAGCTGGCGTTGCGCTTGCGGTCGAGTTCGAGCACCCGCACCGCCGAGGCAAAGAACGGCTCGAAGCGGGTGATGTCGTTGCGCACATGATCCATCATGACGGCGTAGCGCGAGGTATGCGAGCGGTGCGGTTCGTCGATCAGCAACCGTCCATAGGCGGTGCGGTCGAACACGACCGTCTGCCGCCACGGCGATGGCAGCGGCTTGTAATCGCCGAACACGCTCTTCCAGGCCGGGCGCGTATGCGGCGGCTCGATCAAGGGATAGGCATAATCGCGCAGCTGCCGTTCGGCGTCGGTGAGCTGGAATTGCGACGGCTGGAGCCCGACGCTTGCCGTCGCCTCGGCGCCGAGCCAGCGGTGCATGTCGTCGTTGCGCACGCTATCCCGGCTGCGGCCGAAGTCGCCGCCGCTGCAGCCGCCGAGCGCGGCGCCGAGCAGCAACAGCATCGGAAGCGGCGACAGGCGCCGGGCCTGAGATTTGGTCCGGATCGGAAGAAGCGTCTCCGGCATATTGAAATGTCCTGGGATCAGCGCCGACGGCGGCGTTTGCCGGGAGCAGCCGTGCCCTCTTCCGGTCCGCGGCCACCGCTGGTTTCATCGGTGTTGCGCTCGATCCGGACGGCGGGGAGGATCAGAATGGTTGCCGTGCCTGGCCGTGCAGCGCCATCGATGGTTGAGCCCAGCCTCCGCGAAGCCGCATCCGCCGGAAATTCAATGATGGTGCCCATGTTCCGCTCTCTCTGGTTGCCGCGCAGGCACGATTTCGCCGGCGACAGCCCGCATTAAAATCAGGACGTGGTTAACGGCTTCTTAATTTCGGCCGGAGCGGAGGCGCCGGCCGAATGAATGCCGCGAATACCACCGGATCCCTTCACCGATTGTTTTCCTTAACGAGCTATAAACGCAACCTTCGTATTCTGACGCGAGCATTACTCAGTTCGCGTACCCTGACATGACCACACCTCCATTCTTTCCGGGCTTCGACGGGCTGATGACGCTCTCCCGCCGCGAAGGCGTCGATATCCGCCCCACGCTGCTGCGCGTGCTGACCGATCTCTACGTTCAGACCCAGGTACACAGCGACGCCGAAGCGCGGCAGTTCGTCGAACTGACTTCCCGCCTGATCGATGAGGTCGACGACACCACGCGCGCGGCGGTGCGGGCGCGGCTCTCGATCTATCCGGCCACGCCGCCCGAGGTTCTGAAACGGCTCGGGCTGAAGCGGCAAGATCCCGGCTTGCGCGTGCCGGTCGCCGATGAAATCCCCTCAGACCCGGCGGCAGCACCGACAGTCAGGCCGCCGACCGAAGCGCAGATGCGGATGGCGTCGAACCTGTCGATGCAGCCCAGGGACGCCGCCGAGATCAACGACATGTTCTTCGCGGCCAGCGCCAGCGAGCGCACCCAGATCCTGCATAATCTGGCGGAAACCCCGTTGCGGGCTTCGGCGCGAATTCCCGCCTCGCGCGCGGCACGCGCCGTCGAGGCGCTGGAGATGGCCGCGTGGGTCGGCGATATCGAAAATTTCACGCTGGAGCTCGGCGAAACCCTGATCCTGCCGTCGCGCGTGGCCGCCCAGGTGGTGAGCGATCCCGGCGGCGAGCCGCTGGCCTGCGCGGCCAGGGCGCTGGATATGCCCGGCCCCGTGTTCCAGCGCGTGACGCTGTTTCTCAATCCGGAATTCGCCTCGGTCAATTACGTCTACCGGCTGTCGCGCCTGTACGACCGCCTCAGCGAACGATCCGCGCTGATCATGCTGGCGGCCTGGCGCGGCTCGACCATGGCGGCGACCCGCGCCAAGTACCGGCCGGCCCTTTACGACGACGAACGCCAGCGCGTGCGCTCTGCGCCAAGCCAGACGCGTCCAGCCGCGCAGCCAGGCGTCGCCGTCGTCCCGCGCACCGGTTCGCAAGGCTCCGGGCGCTGATTCTAGCCCCGCGCCAGATCCAGAAAATGCCGTCCTGCCTTGTCCTCGGTCTCGACCACCCAAGCGTCGGGGTCGAACTTGATTTCCCTGACCAGCCGCTCTTCCACCGAGGTTTCCGGCATCGGTTGCGGCGACATCGGCGTGAAGATGCGCTCGATCGGCCGGCTGTCGTCATACACCGTCTGCGGCGCCGGCACGTAGAGCATGGCATTGCCGTCGAGCGTGGCCACCTTGACGAACACGGCGCCAGCCTCCTCCGCGCCGCGCCGGCGCACCGCGCCGAACACGCCCGCAGTCTGGCAGCGGCGCAAATAGGCCGCCACCCATATGCTGGACTTCAAGCGCATCCATAAGCCTTTGATATTACTTTGTAAAACCGAGAATGTCGACTGCCCGGAAGCAAACAGCACGGGTGCTGCGAGACGGGCCATTCTTACTGTACATGGGGTTGTTTTCGCGATTCTTTTCCAGAGCCCCTGCGGCAGGCGGCCGCCACGCCGCGTCCGGGGCACCAGATCATTGGTGCTTCGCGGGTATGGCGAAACGAGTCAACTCCCACTCATCATCCCTACTCGACCGGGTGGCCGATCATCGCGGTGAGTTCGCGCAGCAGCCGATCGGACACTTGCCCGGTCACCGGGAGCTTGCGCTCGCGCTCGAACTTCTGGATCGCGGCCTGGGTATCGGAGCCGAGCGTGCCGGTCGGCTTCAACTGGCCGTAGCCGTATTCCGTCAGCGTACGCTGGACCGCCGCCACGCGGCGCGCGGCCGGGGTTTGATTGGCGATGGTCTCGTTGCGGGCAACCGGGATCGGCGCCGGCGGCCGCGCGATATTGGAGGGCGTGGCCTGCGGAGCTGCGATCGCCTTGACCAGATTGGTCATGGGGTCGCTCTTGGGGTCGCTCTTGGCGTCACTCTTGGGATCGTTCCTGGAGTCGGCGCTCCTGGGCTCGGGGCTCCTCAGTTCGATCACCCTCGGTTCCGACGACAGGGAATCGGTTGTTCGTGCCGCGGCTTCCGCCGGACGTGGGCGCGGCAACGGGCTGGCGGGCAGCGCCGCTGCCGGCATCCTGGTGACCGTGCCGAACATCGGCGACGGATGGCGTCCGGCCTGCAGAAAAAGCGCGTTGGCGATGATGGCGCTGACCGCGGCAAACGCCAGCAAGCCCGCCACCGTATCCTTCGGGCTGTGCAGCAGGATGCGCATCGCAAGGCCCCGCTCGGCCTCCGCTTCCACGACGGCCGCCCGCGCGCCGCGACGGCGGCGCGGCATGTCTTCCTTATTGTTATTTCTAGGCACTTTTCTTCACCTGGTGGGATGGCTCTGGGGGTGCGGATCGCACCGCCGGCGTAAGCGTTGCGATGTTGCTGGATGGCTGCTCGGCCCTCGGCGTGAAGGCCAGCGGCAAGGCCACGGTCACGGTGGTGCCTTCGTCGAGCTTGCTCTGGACGCTCATCTCGCCCGCATGCAGTGCGACCAGGCTTTTCACGATCGACAACCCGAGGCCGGTGCCTTCGTGCCGCCGCTGATAGGTCTTGCCGGCCTGGAAGAAGGGATTTCCGATCCGCTTCAGATCGTCGGTCGAGATGCCGACGCCGGTGTCGGAGACGCGCAGCACCAGCCGCGCCCCTTCGACGGCAGCGGACGCCGTCACGGAGCCGCCGCGCTCGGTAAACTTGATGGCATTGGCGACCAGGTTGAGCACGATCTGCTTGAACGCGCGGGGATCGCCGGTCATCACGGGCAGGTCCTCCGGCGCGCGGGTGACGAGATCGATGGCGTTTTCCCGCGCCTTCAGGGCCAACAGGTTGCAGCAATTGATCAGCGCCGCGCGCGGCGCGAACGGCTCCGGCGAAATCTCGAAATTGCCGGTTTCCATCTTGGACATGTCGAGAATGCCGTTGACGACCGACAGCAGGTGCTGGCCGGAATCATTGATCAGCTGGGCGTATTCCTTGCGCCTGACGGCATCGATCATCAGCACGTCTTCCTGAACGATCATCTCGGAAAATCCGATGATGGCGTTGAGCGGCGTGCGCAGCTCATGGCTCATGGTGGCGAGGAAACGGGTTTTCGAGGCATCGGCCTGCTCGGCGGCGGTGCGCGCGAGCTCGAGCGCCTGCTCCTGGATCTTGCGGTCGGTGACGTCGCGCATAACGGCGACCACCTCGGCTTCGGCTTCAGGCGAGACGGCTTCCGCGGCCTGCTCGAGCGGCCGGCAGCGCATTTCGACCCAGATGAAGTCGACCTGATTATTCTGGCCCCGCGCGACGCCCCGCGGCACGTCCCGCCTCAGGCGAAATTCGACGCTGCGCGCCTCGCCGCCGCGCGCCGCATCCGAAAGCGCGGTAAGATAGGCCGGACGATCGGCGACGTGGACGCGGTCGAACAGGCCGTGTCCCAGCAGCCGCGACACCGGCGCTCCCAGCATGGCTTCCACCGCAGGCGAAATGAACTGCACGGCGCCGTTGTGGCGATGCCGCGAAATCACATCGCTCATGTTGCGCGCCAGCAGGCGATAGCGGTCTTCCTCGACACTGAGCAGCGCCACGCTGGTGCGCGCCAGCGACTCGGCGCCGAAGGCGAGCCCGGCCGCATAGAGCGTCGCCGATGCCACGCCGAATGCCATGAAGACGCCGCGCGTGATCGCATCGGCGTCCGGCGGCGGCAACAGGTCGAAATGCCCCGACACGATCAGCGCCGCGGTGCATGCCAGCGTCAGCGCGCAGGCGAACGCCACCACCCGGCGCGATGCCGAGAGCGCGGCCTCCAGCGGCACCACCACCAGCCAGATCGCCGCAAAGGACTCGATGCCGCCGGTGGTCATGGCCACCGTCATGACGAGGCCGGTCAGCGCCAGCGACGACAGCACATGCGCACCTTCGTAGCGGCCGGTACGCGACAGAAACCATGACAGCAGGATCGGCGCGATCAGCCAGGCGAATGCCACGACTTCCAGCGCCGTGGGCGCGCCGCGCATCGCCAGATAGACCGGGAACGCCGCGAAAGCCGCCAGGCTGCCGAGCAGCCGCGGCGCCATGAACGCGCGATGACGCGCGCGCGTCAGCGCGTCGTATCGCGCGGACGGATGCAGCAATGCGTCGAGGCAATCGCGGATGATATTCAAAACTGTCACGGCTCTCGCGCTTCGGCTTGTTCGTCTTGCAGGTTGGTGTTGCTGACGCGCCGGAACGCCCCCTTTATCGTTGCCTCAAACTGTCAGAGCGAACTTAAGCGAACGCTAAGGCGCGCGCGCCGGCGGCCTGAGACCGTGCCTTCACGGGGTTTCGCCTGTCTTGCGGCGGCTCATTCGATGCGGATGGTGAACGGAGGGTTTCCGGAACCGGCGCCGTATGGTTTCGAAAGGGTGGATGCCGGCCGGGCAGCCGGTCTGTCGCGAAATTCGGCCATCAATCGAAAATTTACACCGAATCGAATCATTCGGGTTTTTGGCGAATTTTCGGCATTTTAAGCTCAATACGAATACTTGTGATTTATCGACGGCTGCTAGTCAGGGGAAGATTGCGAGAACGACCGCAACGGTTGCGAGCTCCATCGCGGATGCCTGCGATGTTCGCAACGGAACCAAAGAGACGACCGGGGTCGCGAGATGTTTTTTCTGCTTCGCATGGCATTCTGGCTCGGGCTGGTGCTCGTGCTGCTGCCCAGAGAGAAGACGCCTGAATCGGACAAGCTTCCGCAATTGGGCGCGTCGGAAGCCGTCTCGGCCGCGACCGCTGCGGTGTCGGACATGAGCCAGTTCTGCAAGCGCCAGCCGGCTGCCTGTGAAGTGGGCGGCCAGGCCGCCACCGTGATCGGCCAGCGTGCCCAGGAGGGCGCGCGCAAGCTTTATCACATCATCACCGACAAGCAGGCCGCCGACAAGCAGGCGACTGACAAGCAGGCGACTGACAAGAAGACGATCGACAAGAAGGCGCCCGATCATACCGGCTCGATCGGCGGCGCCGACGACGCCGACGCTTCGCCGCAGGAAGCAGCGCCACCCGACACGCTGACGCCGGACGATATGGTGGCGGAGTGGCGCGGCCTGCCCTGAGCGAGAATTGGGCCAAGACAACCAGGCTTGAATTAAGCCTGGAACAGTATCGCTTTCGGATGCCCGCAATCCTATATAGAGCATCGGGATTGAGCGCGGGACATGATGACGATCGACGAAATCAGGGATAATTTTGCGCTGCTGGACGATTGGGACGACCGCTACCGGTACGTCATCGAGCTCGGCCGCACGCTCGACCCGATGCCGGAAGCCGAGCACTCCGCCGCCAACAAGGTGCTGGGCTGCGCCAGCCAGGTCTGGCTCTCGAAACAGGTCGACCGCAGCGGCGGCGAACCCTCGTTGAACTATCTCGGCGATAGCGACGCGCATATCGTACGCGGGCTGATCGCGATCCTGCTGACGTTGTATTCCGGGCGCACCCCGCAGCACATCCTTGCCACCGATGCGCTGGCGCTGTTCGACGAGCTCGGATTTCGCGAGCACCTGACGCCGCAGCGCTCCAACGGCCTGCGTTCCATGGTCGAGCGCATTCGCTCCGACGCCCGCGAGGCGCTCGCGACGGCGTCCTGACTCTTCTGCCCTCCTCCCGCGAAGCGGTGGGGGGAGAAGGCTACTTCCGCCGCCGGCGCTGCTGGCCGAGCCCCATCTTCTTGGCGAGCGCCGATCGCGCCACCGCATAATTCGGCGCCACCATCGGGTAGTCGGCCGGCAGGCCCCATTTGTCCCGGTACTGCTCCGGCGTCATGTTGTACTGGGTGCGAAGATGCCGCTTCAGCGATTTGAAGCGCTTGCCGTCCTCGAGGCAGACCAGATAGTCCGGCGTCATCGATTTCTTGACGGACACCGCGGGCCTGGCGGGTTCCAGCGGCGCTTCGGTCCGACCGGTCGAAACCCGCTGCAAGGCCGCGTGAACCTGGCTGATCAGGGCCGGGATTTCGGAGGCCGGCGTCGGATTATGGCTGAGATAGGCTGACACGATTTCAGCCGTCAGGTCGATGAAACTTCTTCCGGCGCTGTCGGTCATGGCTGAACCTTCCAGAAATCGCAATCGAACAGCGATCCCGCAGGATCGAACCAGTATCCCGAAGCAATACGCGGCTCGGAATCTTCCACTATCTATCGAATATGAGCGGATTACTGCTGGCGTGACAAGAATGACGGCGCTTTATTTTTGGGCCGGCGTCGCCGCAAGTACAGGCCCATTCAGGAACGGTGGTCGAGATGCGAGCGCAGTTCGTCGATCGACGCGAACCGCATCATGCCTTCGGGCATTTGCGCCTCGATCGAGCCATCGGAATACAGCGAATAGGCCATGCCATCGACGACGCCTGATTTGAGCACCGTGACCTGGCCCGGGTCTTCGTTTCGTACCGCCGGCGGGTAACGATCCGCGCTGTCGGCGGCGGGCCCCGCTTCGGCGAAGGTCGACGGCGTGCGGCCGGCACGACGCGGCGGGGGAATCTCGCTCCGCGAACGTTCCGGCTTCGGCCAGGCCTCTTCGAACGACACGGGCGGCGCTTCCGAGGATTCGGGAACCGGCGGAGGCGCCACGGGTTCGGGATGAGGAACGGTCATGGAAGGATCCGTTCGCGCCTGGGCGCGCTCGCGCTCCTTGCGGGATGACGATGAGAACAACAGGTTGCGCTTCGGTTTGACGGCCGGCGTGGCCTCGGCGGCGGGCGCGAGCTGGGCATCATCCTGCGCGCGCTCGCGCGGCGCGGCCTCCCCAAGCCATGGCGGCGGCGACGCCGCAGCCGGTTCCACATAACCGGCATTTTCCGAGCTGGCCTGGTCGCGGCCGAAGAAACCGCTATTTTCCACCGCCTGATTGCCGGGCGCGGCGCCCGCCGACACCGGTTGCAACGGGCTTTCGGCGCGGGATTCGATCACCGCACCAGCAGACCCAAGCCGCCGCCCGATATTCTTCAACTCCCTGACGGCGGTCCAGAGGCCGACCAGCAGCATCCCGGCGCACGCGGCCACGGTACCGGCCACGATCAGGGTATTGCCTAAACTGAACTCGTTGATCTGGATTCCGAATCCGATCGCCACCAGACCAGCCAAAAGCAAGCCAATTCCGGCCAGCAACAACACGACGACCATCATCGAACTCACCCCTTGGCCGCGCCCGAAATGCTCGCAGCCGCCGTCGCCACGATACCGTCATATTGCACACATCGCCAACCGACAATTATGGGACGACCCCTGCGAAAATCGGTCCGCTACCCGACCCAAGCCAAAGATTCCGGCGTTCCGTTCTCGCTCGGCACACAGCAGGCCCGCGACGGTCTTGATCCGCCGGCGATTGCTGCGTTGCATCAGGGAAATTACGCCACAATTCCCAATTACTTGGAAAGGAAACTGCGCTATATGGATGCCGGGGAATAGAGGCTCAAAGCGCCAAAAAACAGCTGAGCCAGGGACACCGGGTTACCAATAGTCATGTCATCCATCACTGCTTCGGCCATCGAGACGCCCGCTCGGCGATCGATGGAGCGGACTTGCGACGAACTCGCTATCGCGGTGCTGGTGGCGGTCGGCTTGATCGCGAGCCTGACATTCCGTGATTACGGCCTCGGCTGGGACGACTACACCCACGCCGAATATGCCGATCTGTTGCTGCGGATGTACGGGTCCGGCTTCAAGGATACCGCGGCGCTGTCGTTCGCCAATCTGTATATGTATGGCGGCGGATTCGATATGGCGGCGGCTTTGCTGCACAAGATCATCCCGCTGGAGCTGTTCGAAACCCGCCGCCTGCTCGGCGCCATCGTCGGCCTGATCGGTCTTGGCGTGACGTGGCGGCTTGGCCGCCGGGTCGGCGGTCCGCTGGCCGGACTGGCAACGCTGCTTCTGCTGGCGCTGTGCCCCACCTTCTACGGGCACATGTTCATGAACCCGAAGGACGCGCCATTCGCGATTTCGATGGTGATCCTGATGCTCGGCCTTGTCCGTCTGGCGCAGGAATATCCGCAGCCCTCGCCGCGCACCGTCCTGATCGTCGGCCTCGGCGCCGGCCTGTCGATCGGTTCGCGTATCCTCGGCGGGATGGCCCTGATCTATGCCGTGATCGGTTTTGCGCCGCTGTTGCTCGAGGAGCTTCGCGCTCACGGTCTGCGCGAATCGGTTCGCCGCCTCGCCCATGTCGTCTACGTGCTGCTGCCGGGCCTGGTGTTCGGTTATCTCGTCATGGGGCTGATCTGGCCGTGGTCGATCATGGAGCCGGCCAATCCGTTCCGTGCCCTGACCTATTTTTCGCACTTCTTCGAGAAGCCGTGGAAGGAAATGTTCGGCGGCGCGCTGGTGTCGGTGCCGGATATGCCATGGTCGTATCTGCCGACGCTGTTCGCCTTGCAGCTTCCTGAGGTGCTGCTGGGCCTGTGCCTCGCCGCCGTCGTCGGCACCTTCCTGTCGCTGTCGCGCGCCGATGTGCCGGCCCGGCGCAAGACGATCTTCCTGATGCTGACGTTAGCTGCAACATTGCCGCTGGCGGTGGCGATGGTGAAGCGCCCGGCGCTTTACAACGGTATTCGGCACTTCATCTTCGTCATCCCGCCGATGACGGTGCTGGCAGGTGCTGCCTTCGCGTGGGGGATGGACTGGCTCAAGCACAACCATCGCAGTTGGCAGCCCGCCGCCTTGGCGATTTTCGTCTTCGGCCTGCTGCTGCCGCTCGGCGAGATGATCCGGCTGCATCCTTACCAGTACACCCATTTCAATCAGATCGCCGGCACGGTTCGTGGCGCCAATGATCTGTTCATGCTGGATTACTGGGGTCTCGCGCTGAAGCAGGCTTCCGACGGCTTGCGCGAGGAGCTGGTCGAACGGCAGGAATTCCCGCCCGCCAATCGCAAATGGAAAGTCGCGGTGTGCGGTCCACAACGCCCCGCCCAGGTCGCGCTCGGTCCCGATTTCACGATCGGCTGGGACTCCCATGCCGCCGACTTCGCGATGACCCTCGGCCAATTCTACTGCAAGGGCCTTACCGCCCCGGTGATGGTGGAAATCAAGCGCGACGACGTGGTGTTTGCGCGGGTCTATGACATCCGCGGTCAGAGCATTTCCGACCTGCTGGCGATTCCCGCGCCGTAGCGCGCCAGATTTGGCTCAAATCTCTCCACGTCCGAATTCATATCTGCCGCGCTTTCCCCGCGCCTTGCTGCGCCCCATGCGCGGGGATAGGCTTGCGCCGAAGCTCAGCCATTTCAGACCAGCGGGAGAAATTAGCTATGTCGCCAGCGGAAGCGCGCCTGAAGCAAGTACCCTCCGACATGACGGATGCGGAATGGGGCCAGCGGGTCAACCTCGCCGCCTGCTATCGCCTGATCGCGCATTATGGCTGGGACGATCTGGTCGACACCCACATCTCCGCCCGCGTGCCGGGGCCGGAGCACCACTTCCTGATCAATCCCTACGGCCTGATGTTCGACGAGATCACTGCGTCCAGCCTGGTGAAGGTCGACCTCGACGGCAACCAGCTCAGCAAAAGCCCCTACAGCATCAACCCGGCGGGCTTCACCATCCATTCGGCGATCCATGAGGTGCGCGAGGATGCCGGTTGCGTGCTGCATCTGCATACGCCCGACGGCACCGCGGTGGCGAGCTCGATGGAAGGCCTGCTGCCAATGAACCAGACCGCGCAGCTCGTCACCCACGATCTGGCCTATCACGACTATGAAGGCATCGCGCTCGATCATGACGAGCGCCCGCGCCTGCAAAAGGACTTGGGCAACAAGAACCACATGCTGCTGCGCAATCACGGCACGCTGACGGTCGGCCGCTCGGTGGCCTCCGCCTTCGAGCGCATGTTCCATCTGGAGCGGGCCTGCACCATGCAGGTGCGCACCCGCATGCTGGGTCCGACGGCCTATCCGGTCGAACAGGCCGTGATCGACAAGAACGCAGCCCTGTTTACCGACCCCGATCGGATCGAATTGCGCTCGACCATGCTGGTGTGGCCGGCGCTGCTGCGCAAGGTGGAGCGGCTCGACCCCGGCTACAGGGATTGAAATTTTTGCAGTTTCGTGTAGGGTAACGCTCAACAACCTCTGCACTGCGAATCCAAACGCCGCCCAATTCCGGGCGGCGTTTTTGTTTGGGGTGCAGCTCGTGTCCCCGGACGCGGTGCAGCGTCCTTCCGGCGATGTGAAGCATCGTCCGGTAACGCTGCTCCGCAGAGCCGGGACCCAGCTTGCAGTGGTTGTGGGCCCCGGCTCTGCGGTGCATCACGCCGCTGTGCGGCGCGCTGCACCGCGTCCGGGGCACGAATGAAACGCCGACCTTTACCGCGGCGCATCCGCGAACGCGCCGAGGATCCGTGCCCAGGAGCGGATACCCTTGTGAAAGCTCTTCACGTCGTACTTCTCGTTCGGCGAATGAATGTTGTCGTCGTCGAGCCCGAAACCCACCAGCACCGTATCGAGCCCGAGGGTACGCTTGAAATCGGCGACGATCGGGATCGATGCGCCCGAACCGATCAGCAGCGCTTCCTTGCCCCACTCCTCGGTCAAGGCGCGCTTGGCGGCGGCGAGCGGCTTCATGTTCCAGTCGAGGGCGATGGCGGGCGCGTTGGAATGGTCGATGAATTCCGCGCTGCAATCTCCAGGCAGCCGCGCGGTGACGTAATCGCGAAACGCCTGCCGTATCCGGTCGGGATCCTGTCCCTCCACCAGCCGGAACGAGACCTTGGCGGAAGCTTCCGCCGGGATCACCGTCTTGGATCCCTCGCCGGTATAGCCGCCGATGATGCCGTTGATGTCGCAGGTCGGGCGCGACGAGACCTGCTCGATCAGCAGGCGGTCGTTTTCGCCGGCGGGAAGCGAAAGGCCGATCGGCTTGAGAAAGGAATCCGGCGTGAGATTCAGATTCTTCCATTGCGCCAGAATGGCCGGCGGCAGGTCCTTCACGCCGTCGTAGAAGCCGGGGATGGTGATGTGACCATTGTCATCGTGCAGGCCGCCGAGAATGCGGGTCAGCACCCGGATCGGGTTTTGCGCACCGCCGCCAAAGATGCCGGAATGCAGGTCGCGGTTGGCGGCCTTGATCCTGACCTCGTCATAGACCAGCCCGCGTAACGAGGTGGTGATCGCCGGCGTATTGGAGTCCCACATGCCGGTGTCGCAGACCAGTGCGAAGTCGGCCGCAAGGTCCTGCTTGTTGGCTTCAAGAAACGGCACGAAATTCTTCGAGCCGACTTCCTCTTCGCCCTCGATGACAATCGTGATGTCGACCGGCAGCGAACCGGTCACGGACTTCCAGGCGCGGCAGGCTTCGACAAAGGTCATCAACTGGCCCTTGTCGTCCTGGGCGCCGCGGGCGACGATGATCTTCCGTCCGTCGGCGTGGTCGGCGACGACGGGTTCGAACGGCGGGCGATGCCAGAGATCGAGCGGATCGACCGGCTGCACGTCGTAATGACCGTAGAACAACACATGCGGCCGCCCATCGCTGGATCCGTTGAGTTTGGCGACGATGGCGGGATGGCCGGCGGTCGGCCTGACCTCGGTGGTAAAACCGAGCGTGGCGATGTCGGCGGCGAGATGATCGGCCGCGGCCTTGCAATCCCCGGCGAAGGCCGGGTCTGCCGAGATCGACTTGATCCGCAGCAGCGCAAACAGCCGCTCCAGGCTGTTGTCGAAATCCGCATCGATGCGATCGAGGACCGGTTGAAGTTGCGCCGCGTTGGACATCTCGGATCTTCCCTTGGCTAGCGGGGGTGCTGTGGTTCAGGTTGTAGCTCGCCGGCGGTCGGAGGCAAGGCATTGACCGCAACATCCGAAGGCGGATGCAGGATATGCCAGACCAGCCCGCCCGCGATCACGGCGGCAGCAGCGAGATTGTTGCCCCAGGCCTGCAGGTCGTTCGGAAACACCGGAAAGGACAGGCACATCAGGCCTCCCGCGGACGCCAGCGCGGCCCACGTGCCCGCCCGGACCGCTGCGCGAGGGTCATAGGCCGCGCGATGGATCAGGACGGTGACCGGAAAGAACAGCCACATGAAGTAATATTGGCGGGCCAGCGGCGAGGCCACCGTCATCAGACAGAACAGGATGCCGAGTTCCTCGGCGGTTGATCGCGGCGTCATCCGCTCCCGCGATGGCATCACGGCCAGAAATCCGACCCCGATCAGGAACGAGATCGCCAGCACGATCCAGTTGGCGGTCCTGAAACTGACATCGACCAGATTCATGGTTCGCGGCGGCTTTGCCGGGTCATCCTGGTTGTAGTTCACCGGCCGCGTCAGGCGATGCGTCATCGCGATGATGGATTGATTGACCCAGGACCAGTTCTGCTCGTCGCGCTGGCCAAATCCCTTCTCCGAACTCGACCCCACCATGCCCTGGTACCACGTCCTCAACTCCGAGAGGTTGTGCTGGGTGCCGCGAAACGGCGCCGGCAGCACGAACAGAAACACGCCGAGGAACACCACCATGCCCGCGACGGCCGCCCATTGCCGGCGCCAGATCAGATAGGGAAACACCGCAACCGGGAAGACCTTGATGGCGGTGGCCAGCGCAAACATGCTTCCCGCCATCCATGGCCGGCCATGCTGCAGCAGCCAGAAGCCGAACAGCATCAAGGCCAGCAGCACCAAGTTCGGCTGTCCGAGATCGAACATGTCGAACACGAAGGTAATGGTGACGAAGCCCGGCAGCGCGAACAGCCAGGGGCCGGGCGTCCTGCCGGAGCCCGCCATGGCGTGCGAGAATTGCGCCGTCATCCACCACGCCACCGCGTTGAAGAGCG
>JAUXWH010000159.1 GCA_030681365.1 Bradyrhizobium sp. | reverse complement strand
GGATGCCAGCGCGATAGCGCGGGGCGGTTTTCGACGATGTCGCCGGCGGCCCAGAGGATGCGGCGTTCGTCGAGGCGGCGCGGCACGTCGTTGTCGGGGCAGAGGATGTAGAAATCGCCGGCACCGACGCGCTCGATCATGAAGTCGACGGTCTGCTCCGGCGTCCAGGCGCCGGCGGGCTTCTCGGTGCGGCCGCGCGCGGTGAGGGCGGTGAAGACGTGGCCGGGAATGAAGAGATGCGCGCTGACTTTCGAGCCCGCGGTGTTGCGCAGCTCGTGCTGCAGCGCCTCGGTGAAGGCCTTCACGCCGGCCTTGGAAACATTGTAGGCGGGATCGCCCGGTGGCGTGGTGATGCCCTGCTTCGAGCCGGTATTGATGATCAGCCCGGCCCGCCCGCGCTCGATCATGCGGGGTGCAAATACCTGCGAGCCGTGGATGACGCCCCACAGATTGACGCCGAGGATGCGCTGCCAGTTCTCCAGCGGGCCGAACATGGTGCTGCCCGGCTGAATGCCGGCATTGTTCATCAGGACGTCGGCGCAGCCGAACCGCCTGCGCACCTCGTTCTCCAGTTCCGATACCTCTTCGATGCGGCTGACGTCGACCGCCATGGCCATGACGTCGGCGGACGCGCCTCGCGCCACCGACGCCAGCCTGGCTTCGGCGGCCTCGAGCCGGTCGCCGCCGAGATCGGCGATGCAGACCTTCATGCCGAGACCGGCAAAGCGCATCGCGGCGGCAAGCCCGATGCCGGATGCGCCGCCGGTGACCACGGCGACATGGTTGGGGGCGATGGCTGGATGGGACACGCGTTCCTCCTGAATTTAGGCATTGCATCGCGGATTGGCATGCGGCCCGCCCACCATGCACGAAACCGCATGGGAGGTCTTCATATCAGGCGATCCCGCCGGTCAGCCTTTTGCCGGCGGCGGGAACCGGCTACATAGCCATTTCAAGCACAATCAACCGGGGCGGATATGAAATTGACGTCGTTGTTTTCACCACTCACCATCGGACCCTACCAGCTCCAGCATCGCGTCGTGATGGCGCCGTTGACGCGGATGCGCGCGGAAAAGCCCTCGCTGGCACCGCGGCCGCTGAATGTGGAATATTACGCGCAGCGCGCCACGCCGGGCGGCCTGATCATCGCCGAAGCGTCACCGGTGGCGGCGACCGCGTTCGGAAGCCCCGGCGTCCCCGGCATCTATTCGGAGGCGCAGATCAAGGGCTGGCGCGCGGTGGTCGATGCCGTCCACGCCAAAGGCGGCGTGATCTTCCTGCAGCTCTGGCATGTCGGCCGGGTCTCGCATTCCTCGTTCCAGCCCGGCGGCGTGCTGCCGGTGGCGCCTTCTGCGGTGCCGATTCCACCCGAAATGAAGACGGGAACGGCGGACGGCAAGTCGACGACTTACGAGACCCCGCGGGCGCTGGAGACATCGGAAGTCGCCGGAGTGGTTGAGGCATTCCGGCAGGCCGCCGCCAACGCCAAGGCGGCCGGTTTCGACGGCGTCGAGATCCACGGCGCCAACGGCTATCTGATCGAGCAGTTCCTGCAGTCGCACACCAATCTGCGCACCGATCAATATGGCGGCTCGATCGAAAACCGCGCGCGCTTCCTGATGGAAGTGACGCAGGCCGCGATCGGCGTCTGGGGCGCCAACCGCGTCGGCGTGCGGCTGTCGCCCTATGGCATCGCCAATGGCAGCGGCGAGCCCGATCCGATGCCGCTTTACAGCCACGTCATTGGGGCGCTCGATCCGCTCGGCCTCGCCTATTTGCATTTCGTCGAGCCGCGCTCCAGCGGCTCCGGCCGCGCCGAGGTGAACTGGCAGAACGTGCCGTCGGCAATGCTGCTGTTTCGGCCGATGTGGAGCGGCGTGCTGATTTCGGCCGGCGGTTTCACCGGCGAGACCGCGGACGCGGCAATCAGGGACGGCCATGCCGACGCCATCGCGTTCGGCCGGATCTTCATTTCCAACCCCGATCTGCCGCGTCGGCTGCGCGAAGGTTTCCCGCTGACGCCCTACAACCGCGCGACGTTCTATGGCGGCGATGTCGCGGGCTACACGGATTATCCCGTGCATGATGAGCTGGAAAAGGCGTGATGCGTTCGTAGGGTAGGCAAAGGCGCCTTCGCCGTGCCCGCCATTTGATGTTGTCGAACGAAGATGGTGGGCACGGCGCGAAGAGCACGCCTTTGCCCACCCAACGGTTAGCCGTCA
The DNA here is from genome assembly GCA_030681365.1 of Bradyrhizobium sp. Taxonomy (GTDB): domain Bacteria; phylum Pseudomonadota; class Alphaproteobacteria; order Rhizobiales; family Xanthobacteraceae; genus Bradyrhizobium. The sequence continues at coordinate 7,947 of JAUXWH010000159.1, read as the reverse complement.
TTGCGAGCGAAGCGAAGCAATCCATAGCCCGGCAAAGGAACAATGGATTGCTTCGCTTTGCTCGCAATGACGCCGAGGGAGCGAGCCAAAATGGCAAAGACTGCGCAAGCGGCGGGAGTAGCCAGCGGCCAATGCCTGTGCGGCAAGGTCGCCTTCGAGATCGACACGCCCGCGCGCTGGGCCTGGCACGATCACTCCGCGGCATCCCGCTACGCCCATGGCGCGGCCTATGCGACCTATGTCGGCAGCTGGCGCAAGCGTTTCAGGATCACCAGGGGCAAGACCGCCATCACCCGCTTCGAGGACAAGGCGACAAAAACCGTGCGCAGCTTCTGTGCGCATTGCGGAACGCCGCTGGTCTACGAGCGCCCGGGTTCGCCGCACATGGTCAATATCCCGCGCGCGCTGTTCAGTGGCCGCACCGGCCGACAGCCGCTCTATCACATCGCGATCGAGCAATTGCAGGAGTGGACATACACCGGCGAGCCGCTGGTGCCGCTGAAGGGTTTTCCCGGTGTGGTCTGGCAGCGGTCGAAAAAGAAGAAGCGCGTCGAGCACGAGGGGATGTTCTGAACGGAGCGGGCGGTGGCGGACTCGATCAGCCCGGCCGCGGGATCGCGATCAAGCGCAGAAAGCTCATCAGGCTGCCGAGCGCAGCGACGCCCGCGGCCAGCGCCAGCGCCACCACGGCGCCATCGCTGCCGACGAAGCTGAAACAGGATGCGGCCAGCGCGGCTCCAATAGTTTGTCCGGTGAGGCGGGCGGTCGCCACGATACTGCTGGCGCTGCCGCTGCGGCCCGCCGGCGCGCTCGACATCAACGCCTTCAGGTTGGGGGCCTGGAAGAAACCAAATCCGCATCCGCACAGCGCCATCCGCCAGACGATATCGGCGGTCGAGGGCGCCGCCGGCAGCGTGGCCAGCAACCCCATGCCGAGGCAGAGCAGCGCCAGTCCGATGCCGCCGAGGATGCCGGCCGGATAGCGGTCGGACAGCCGGCCCGCGATCGGCGCCATGATCGCGACCACCAGCGGCCACGGCGTCATGAACAGGCCGGTCTCGACTGCCGTGCGGTGCAGCGTTTCCTGGAAGTAAAAGGGCAGCGCGACGAACGCCAGCCCCTGCACCACGAACGAACACACGGCGGTGGCCGCCGACAGGGCGAAGATCGGCAGCTTGAACAGGTCGACGGGAAGCATCGGCGCGGGATGATCGGCGTGTCGGCGCACCAGCAGCCATCCAAGCCCGATCCCGATCACAAGCGCGACCCCGACCAGTGCCATGGCGGCGTGATGGGCCGCGCCGCTGATCCCGATGATGATGAGGCCGAGCGCGCCTACCGCCATCAGGGCGCCGACAAAGTCGAACGGATGAATCGCCCGCGGCGGCCGGGGCAGCGTCTTCCATCCGATCGCGATCGCGATCAGGCCGATCGGAATATTGACGGCGAACAGCCACGGCCACGGCCCCAGCGACAGGATGCCGGCCGCCACCGTCGGTCCGAGCGTTATTGCGGTCGCAACCGTCAGCGCATTGTAACCGAAGGCACGGCCGAGCAGGTGGGTCGGATAGACGAAGCGCACCAGGGCGGTATTCACGCTCATCAGGCCGCTGGCGCCCAGACCCTGCAGGGTGCGGGCCACCAGCAGGCTCTCCAGCGACCACGCGCAGGCGCTGGCGAGCGACGCCAGCGTAAACAGCAACAATCCGCCGAGATAAATCCGCTCGTGGCCGACGATTTCGCCGAGCGCGCCGAGCGGCAACAAGGTTGCCACCAGCGCGATCTGATAGACGTTGACGACCCAGATCACATCGGCTGGGCTGACGCGCAGGTCGGCGGCGATGGCGGGAAGCGCGATGTTGGCGATCGCGGTATCGAGCGATGCCACGGCGAGCGCAAGGAAGATCGCCGTTACCGCCCAGCGCCTTCGCTCGGCCGGCAGACCATCATGCGGGGATGGTCCCGTCGCCGGGCCAACTTCTTCCGACATTGTGAGGTGTGCTCCAGACCCGATAATGCGGCCTTCGGCCATGCGGTTTGCCAAAACACTATGAATCAACCGACAGCCAACACAATAGCGCAGGCGTGCGTGTCGACGCAGGGCAGCCATGACCGCGCTTCCTTGCAACTGATGGTCTGGATCAGCCATGATGGCAGGACCCGCAGGTCAACGAGCCGCGCGGAGGAGGAGACAGTCGATGAATCGTATTACCGGGCGCTCGGCGTTCCTGGCACTGCTCAAGGATGAGGGCATCACCCATCTGTTCGGCAATCCCGGCACCACCGAATTGCCGATCATGCACGCCCTCAAGGAACATCCCGACCTCACTTATGTGATGGCGATGCAGGAGAGCCTGGTGGTCGCCATCGCCGATGGTTACAGCCGCGCCTCGGGCAAACTCGTCGCCTGCAACGTCCATGTCGCGCCCGGGCTCGGCAACGCCATGGGTTCGCTGTTCAATGCCAGCTTTACCGGCACGCCGATGATCCTGACCGCAGGACAGCAGGAGCAGGGCCACGGCCTGATGGAGCCGGTGCTGTACGGGCCGATGCTGCGGATGGCCGAACCCCTGGTGAAATGGGCGGTCGAGGTGACGCGTCTGGAGGACCTGCCGCGGATCGTGCGCCGCGCCGCCAAGATCGCCACCACGCCGCCGACCGGGCCGGTGTTCATCTCGCTGCCCGGCGATATCCTCAATGCCGAGGCCGGCATCGAATTGGGCAGTTCGACCCGCGTCGATACACGGGTCAGGCCGTCCGACGAGTCGCTGCAGGCGCTGGCGCAGCGGATGCTGAAAGCGCAGAATCCCGTCATCATCACCGGCGATGAGATCGTCAAGAGCGACGCGCTGCGGGAAGCAGCTGATCTGGCGGAAGCGCTGGGTGCGCCCGCCTGGCAGTGTTCGACGCCCTACGGGTCGCATTTCCTGTCGGAAAGCCCGTGCTTCATGGGCGCGCTGTCGCGGCTGCAGAAGCAGGTCCGCGAGGTGCTGTCGCCCCATGATCTCGTGATCGTGCTCGGCGCCGATCCGCTGCGGATGTCGGTCTACAGCGAGATCGATCCGCTGCCGGAGGGCATGCCGATCGTGCAGATCGGGCTGGTCGACTGGGACCTCGCCAAGAATTACGGCGCCGAGATCGCGCTGAAGGCCGATGTAAGGGAGACCCTGCTCGTGCTGGTGCCGGCGCTGAAGTCAGCCGGCGGCGCCGCACTGGAGACGCGGGCGAAGCAGGGGCTCGCGGCGCTGGCCTCGAAGAACTGGACCGCCAAACGCAAGGTGCTGGTCGAGCAGATTTCAAAAAGCAGGGACCGTTCGCCGATCGATCCGGACTGGCTGGCGCTGCAGGTGGTGGAGGCGATGCCGCAAAATGCCATCCTGGTCGACGAGGGACTGACCTCGTCGCGCCATATTCTGGCGCTGCGTCCGCATCGCGACCGCTACGGCTATCACGCGCTGGCTTCCGGCGGCATCGGCTGGGGCTTGCCGGCCTCGGTCGGCGTCAGCCTCGCCAATCCGGATCGCCCCGTGGTGTGCTTCTCCGGCGACGGCAGCGCGATGTATTCGATCCAGGCATTGTGGACCGCGGCGCATCACAAGCTGCCGCTGACCGTGGTGATCGTCAACAATGGCGGCTACCGCATCATCAAGCAGCGGCTGCTGGCATTTCACGGCGACGATCACTACGTCGGCATGGATTTCGCCGATCCCAGGGTGGACTTTACCGCGCTGGCGAAATCGCTCGGACTCGAGGCGATGCAGATCACCGAGGCGAAGGACGTCGCGGCCGCGCTGAAGTCGGCATTCTCCAGGCCCGGCGCCAAGCTGATCGAGGTGGTTGTGGACGGGACGGTATAACACCATCAGTGCGAGCCGTAGGGTGGGCAAAGGCGCGCTTGCGCCGTGCCCACCATCTTCATCAACACGGGCAACGGTGGGCACGGCGCGAAGAGCGCGCCTTTGCCCACCCTACGGTAGCGAAACCTACTCCGCCGCCTTCGCTGTCACGCCATGCCGATGCTGCACGGCCGGATGCGGCGCGCCGAGCCGCGTACGGCCGGCGCCGAACAGTTTTTCGCGCAGCGTGCCCTCGGCATAAGCCTGCTTGTAACGCCCGCGCCGCGTCAGTTCCGGCACCAGCATGTCGGCGATGTCTTCGAAGTCGCCGGGCGAGACCGCGAACGGCATGTTGAGGCCGTCGACGTCGGTCTGGTCGAACCAGGTTTCGATGGCGTCGGCGACCGTTTCGGGCGTACCGACCACCACCGGTCCGGCGCCGCCGATGCCGACATGCTGGGCGACCTCGCGCACGGTCCATATCCGGTCCGGATCGGCGCGGGTGACGTTGTCCATCGCGCTGCGTCCGGCATCGTTCTCGACATGGCGGACCTGCTGGTCGAGGTCGTAGGTAGAAAAATCGACCCCGGTCCAGCCGGACATCAGCGTGAGCGCGCCCTCCGGATTGATGTGGCTGCGATAGTCGGCGTATTTGGCGTTCGCCTCGGCCTCGGTTCGCCCGAGGACGACGGTGAACATGCTGAACATCAGGATCTCGGCCGGGTTGCGCCCGCCCTTGGCCGCGAGTTCGCGAATCGCGGCGACGCGCGGCGCGATGACTTTCGCCGACGGGCCCGACATGAACACGCATTCGGCATGCTCGGCGGCGAACTGCCGTCCGCGCGGCGAGGTGCCGGCCTGGTACAGCACCGGGGTGCGCTGCGGCGAGGGTTCGCTGAGGTGGATGGCATCGACGCGGTAATTTTTTCCGGCGTGAACGACGCGATGCACCTTCGATGGATCGGTAAAAATCCCCCGCGTGCGGTCGCGCAGGACCGCGTCGTTCTCCCAGCTGCCTTCCCAGAGTTTGTAGACCACCTCCATATATTCGTCGGCGACGTCGTAACGGTCATCATGCCCGGTCTGCCTGTCCTTGCCGGCGGCTTTGGCCGCGCTGTCGAGATAGCCGGTCACCACGTTCCAGCCGACGCGCCCTTCGGTCAGATGATCGAGCGTCGACATCCGCCGCGCGAAGGTGTAGGGCGGCTCGTAGGACAGGTTGGAGGTGACGCCGAATCCAAGATGCTCGGTGACGGCGGCCATCGCCGGGATCAGCAGCAGGGGATCGTTGGCCGGGGTCTGCGCGGCGTTGCGCAATGCCGCGTCGGGGTTGCCGCCGAACACGTCGTAGACGCCGAGTACGTCGGCCAGAAACAGTCCGTCGAACCGTCCGCGCTCCAGCGTTTTCGCCAGATCGATCCAGTACGGCAGCCGGTTATATTCGCTGGTGCGGTCGCGCGGATGGGTCCACAGCCCCGGCGACTGATGCGCGACACAGTTCATGGCAAAGGCGTTGAGCCGGATCTGCTTTTTCATGGTCGAAATTCCCTCGGGCGCCCCGCAGGATCCACGTTAATTGCCCGATCTGAATGCCGGGCTGCGAACGAAAACTGTTGCATCCCGGCGGCTCTTGGCAAAGCAAATTGTCCGGGTCATGCCCACTTCCGGTCGGCACCGGTTCTCGGTACGTTGACCGAAGGCCGAAAGGTCGTGACTGAAAAAACAGCTGCAAAAGAGAAAACATGACCAGAGCCGATGCCATCGCCGGAGCGCGCCAACAGCTTCATTCCGGCGAGTTCCTCGCCGAACTCGGCCGCAGGGTCGCCTATCGGACCGAAAGCCAGAAACCCGGCAGTGGCGATGCCCTGCGTGCCTATCTCGAGGAAGGACTGCAACCGGCCTTTGCGGAGCTGGATTTTTCCTCACGGTTGATCGAATCGCCGACCGGAAAGGGGCCTTACCTCGTCGCAAAATATCAGGAGGATGCCTCGGCGCCGACCGTCCTGATGTATGGTCATGGCGATGTCGTCGACGGCATGGAAGGCGAATGGCGCGACAACCTCGATCCGTGGCGAACCACCGTGGCGGGCAATCGGGTCTACGGCCGCGGCACCGCCGACAACAAGGGCCAGCACAGCATCAATATGGCGGCGCTGTCGGCCGTGCGCGCGGCGCGCGGCGGCAAGCTCGGCTTCAATGCCAAATTCATCATCGAGACCGGCGAGGAGATCGGCTCGCCGGATTTGCGCCAGGTCTGCGAGGAACTGCGCGAGGAGCTCAAGGCCGATCTGTTTCTGGCATCCGACGGGCCGCGGCTGTCGGCCGATCGCCCGACCATCTTCCTCGGCTGCCGCGGCGGCTTGCGGATTCATCTCGACGTCAAGCTGCGCGACGGCGCGCATCATTCGGGCAATTGGGGCGGCGTGCTGGCCAATGCCGCGACCATCCTGTCGGGCGCGATCGCCTGCCTGGTCGACCACAAGGGACGCATGCAACTGGAGCCCTTGAAGCCGCCGCGCATTTCCAACGCGATTCGCGCGGTGCTGGCCGATGTGAAGGTCGAGCCGACGGCCGATGAGCCGGCGCTGTCGGAGAATTGGGGCGAGGAGGGATTGTCGGCGGCCGAGCGGCTCTACGCCTGGAACACGCTCGAAGTGCTGGCGATGTCGTCCGGCAACATCGCGAGCCCCGCCAATGCGATTCCCGGCGAGGCGCATGCGGTGCTGCAATTGCGTTTCGTCGTCGGCACCCGGATCGACCAGGTCATCGACGCGGTGCGGGCGCATCTGCATGACAACGGGTTTGCGATGGTCGAGGTGCGCGCGGCCCAGAGCTTTGCGGCCTCACGCACGGATTTCGACAGCCCCTGGGTCGGCTGGGCCGCGGAGTCGATCCGCCAGACTACCGGCAAGGCGCCCGCGGTCCTGCCGAATTTCGGGGGATCGCTGCCCAACGATGTGTTCTCCGAAGGGCTCGGCCTGCCCACGATCTGGGTGCCGCATTCCTATCCGGGCTGCTCGCAGCATGCGCCCGATGAGCACATTCTGCTCACCGTGACGGAGGAAGCATTGGCCATCATGGCCGGCCTGTTCTGGGATCTGGGCGAGAGGCCGCGGGGCCGGCCAGGAGTCCGGCCATGAGTTCCGGTTGACTTTGCCGGTGCCGCTGAACAACGGTAATGCGATGAGCAAGGCATCAGATTCCCAAACACGGCTGAAGGCGACGTTCCGGGTGAAGGTGAACGGCAGGACCGTGGCGATCGAGACCGTCGGTCAGGCCTACGGTTTCATCGGCAGCCTCAGTTCGGTCGAGTGGATGGAATTCAAGTCGCTGCACAGCGATGCGAAGGCCGCACTCGAAGCCGCGGCCGAAGACGGCATGCTGATCGTGCAGGCGACCGACGCGCTCCGCGCCTTGTTCGCGCGCGCAAAACTGCTCTGAGTTGAATCGGTCGTCCGCGGATTCTGCTTACCTCTCCCGAAGGGAGAGGTGAATTCCGGTGCCGCTCCAGCAACCTGATCTCATCGCGCTCTAACTAGGCGCCTTCCTCCAGCGCCACCAGTTCGCGCTTCTTGCGGAACGAGGGCAGCAACGGGCCGACGAGGAGGACCACCGCAATGGCCAAGCACACCGCCGAGATCGGGCGTTCGACGAAGGTCCAGAGATCGCCCTGCGACAGGATCAGCGATTTGCGCAGGTTGTTTTCCAGCATCGGCCCCAGCACGAAGGCCAGCACCAATGGCGCGGGCTCGTAGCCGATCTTGCGCATGAAATAGCCGATGACGCCGAAGGCAATCATGACATAGACGTCGAAGACATTGTTGCTGGAGCAGTAGACGCCGATGATGGTGAACAGGATGATCAGCGGGAACAGGATGTTGTATGGCAGCTTCAAGAGCTGAACCCACATCCCGATCAGCGGCAGATTGAGCACCAGCAGCATCGCGTTGCCGATATACATGCTGGCGACGATGCCCCAGAACAGGCCGGGGTTCTGCGTGATCATCAGCGGGCCGGGCTGCACCCCGTGAACGATGAAAGCCCCGAGCAGCAGCGCCATCACCACGTTCGGCGGAATGCCGAGCGTCATCAGCGGAATGAAGGCGCCGCC